>NZ_JBKQWU010000018.1:0-80830 GCF_047275745.1 Amaricoccus sp. W119
CTTCGGACACCGCTCGCAGGAGCCGATCCCAGACACCGGCCTTCCGCCAGCGCACGAAGCGGTTGTAGCAGGTGGTGGGTGGGCCGTAGCGCTCCGGGATCTCCGACCAGGGCGACCCCGTCCGGAACCGCCACAGCATGCCGTTCAGAACTCGGCGGTCATCAACACGGGGAACTCCGCGCGGCTTGTTCGGCAACAGAGGCGAGAGGACCGACCATTCATGGTCGGTCAGTTCGTACCGGCGACGTGTCATCCAGGGCTCCCTCAGTTTCGAGCCTTGAATCAGCCACACAGCAAAACGCCAACCAGATTTATGGCTTTGCCGCCTAGNACCGACCATTCATGGTCGGTCAGTTCGTACCGGCGACGTGTCATCCAGGGCTCCCTCAGTTTCGAGCCTTGAATCAGCCACACAGCAAAACGCCAACCAGATTTATGGCTTTGCCGCCTAGCCTGCGGCGTCCAGTTTCACGCCGCGCCGGCCTGCGAGGTCGGTCACGTACTGCCAGGCGACGCGGCCCGAGCGGCCACCGCGGGTTTGACTCCATTCGATCGCCTCGGCGCGCAGATCCTCGTCGCTGATCTCGATGCCATAGGCGTCGCAATAGCCCCGGATCATGGCGAGGAAGGCGTCCTGCCCGCAGGAATGGAAGCCGAGCCAGAGGCCGAACCGGTCGGAGAGCGAGACCTTTTCCTCCGTGGCCTCGGAGGGATTCATCCCGGTCTGGCGCTCGTTCTCGATCATCTCGCGCGGCATGAGATGACGGCGGTTCGAGGTGGCGTAAAGCACGACATTCTCGGGCCGGCCTTCGATCCCCCCGTCAAGCACGGCCTTCAACGACTTGTAATGGCTGTCATCCTTGTCGAAGCTGAGATCGTCGCAGAAGAGGATGAACCGGTGGTCGGAGCCGCGAAGCAGACCGAGCAGCCGGCCGATAGAGGGCAGGTCCTCGCGGTGCAGCTCGATGAGCTTCAGCCGCCCGCCTGTCGCCCGCGCGCCCTCGGCATGGGCGGCTTTCACGAGGCTCGACTTGCCCATGCCACGCGCACCCCAGAGCAGCACGTTGTTGGCCGGGAATCCGCGCGCGAACTGCAGCGTATTGGCAAGGAGCGTATCGCGCGCGCGGTCGACGCCGACCAGCAGGCCGATTTCCACCCTGGCCACGCGCGGCACGGGGTCGAGCCGGTCCGGGTTGACCTGCCAGACGAAGGCATCCGCCGCGTCGAGATCGGGCGCCGCGGCGGGCGGCGGGCTGACCCGCTCCAGCGCCTCGGCGATCCGGCGGAGCGCTTCGGCGTCGATCCGGCCCTCATCGAGACTCATGCCTGCGATTCCTCGTCCCAGAGCCCCTGCGCCTTGAGCTCGGCCTCCCGCTTGCGCTCGAAATAGCGCACGAGGATGATCGAGACCTCGTAGAGCGGATAGACCGCCATGAAGAGCGTCACCTGCGACATCACATCGGGCGGCGTCGCGAGCGCCGCGACGAGCAGCAGCAGGACCACCGCGTAACGCCGGAACCCGGCGAGCTGTTTCGCGGTGACGAGACCGGCGAGCCCCATCAGCGTAAGCAGCACCGGCAGCTGGAAACAGAGGCCGAAGGCGATGATGAACTTCATCGTCAGGCCGAGATACTCGTTGATCGTGCCGAGATATTCGATCTCGACCTGTTCGCCGGCGATCTCGCCGGTGCCGAACTGCTGGAAGCTCAGGAAGAAATCATAGGCGAGCGGCATCACCACGTAGAAGGCGAAGCTGGCGCCAAGCAGGAACAGCGCGGGCGATGCGATCAGGAATGGCATGAAGGCCCGTTTCTCCTGCCGGTAGAGCCCGGGCGCGACGAAGCGCCACAGCTGGAAGGCGAGATAGGGGAAGGCGATGATGAACCCGCCGAAGACCGAGATCCGCACCTGGGTCATGAAGCCCTGCTGCAGCCCGGTGAAGATCATCTCCGGCCGCTGGCCATGCGCGATCAAGAGCTTGTAGAGCGGCGCGGCGAGGAAATTGAAGATCGGTCCCGCCACGGTATAGGCGAGGATCATGCAGATGCTGAAGGCGATGACGCAGCGGATCAGCCGCGTCCTGAGCTCCGCCAGATGCTCGATCAGCGGCGCGGTGGTGTCGTCGATATCCTTGTCGCTCATCGCGCTACGCGGCCGAACCCCGGCCAGCCTCCCCATCGCCGGCCGATGCCGTGTCACCCCCGGAAGGCCCCCGCGTCGCCTTGGATTCCGCGCCCCGCGGCTCCTCCGTCCCGTTGGACTGCTCCGCCCCCGACCGAGCGGTGGCCGGCTGAGCCGCCCCCGACTGCGCGGACGAACGGGCGGGCGCCGAAGGATCGGGCACGAGCGCGTCCGGCGCCGGCTCCGCCGGCGCGGGCGCCGAAGGATCGGGCACCGCGGTCGGCTTCTGCGACACCATCGACTTGGCGAGCTTCCGGGCACCGCCCGTCGCATTGTCGAGGCCGCGGTCGATCGCGCGCAGGCTCTCGGACATTTCGCTCACGCCGGCTTCGTTCGCCGCCTGTTCCATCGAGCGCTGGAACTCCCGCGCCATGCCGCGCGCCTTGCCCATGAAGTTGCCGACCGTCCGGAACATCGCGGGAAGATCTTTCGGACCCACGACGATCAGCGCCACGAGCCCGAGCAGGAACATCTCACCCCAGCCGATATCCAACATGGCGGATCAGACTTTTTCCTTCTCGGGCGTGATGTCGCGCGCCTGGTCGGCGGCCGCCGACTTCCGGTCGTTCTCGAGCTCGTCCGAACCTTCCTTCATCCCGCGCTTGAAGCTCGTGATGCCCTTGCCGACTTCGCCCATCAGGCCCGCGACCTTGCCGCGGCCGAAGAGCACCAGCACGACCACCGCGATCAGGAGCAGGCCGGCCGGACCAATGTTGTTCAACATCTCTCGCCTCCATCGAGCAGCCGGGACACATCGGTCCCGACGGAATGAAAGACATATGGTGAATGCGGGAGACGTTCAAACCCCAAACGACGCCGCGACCGCACTAACGAGTGATGTGGAGCAATGACGCGGCGCGTCAATCCGCCGCCGCGAATACGAAACAGCGCTCACGGGCCGGCGTGACGAGGAGGGGCGTGCCGGGCGCCGGCAGGAATGCCCCGGGCAGGGTCGCGGTCATCCGCGCGCCATCCGCCGCCATCGCGACTTCGACAAGACTTCGCGTCCCCATGAACCGCGAGCGGATGACCAGGCCGCGCGCCGGGAGCTCTCCGAGCCGGGCGACCCCGGGACTTTCCGGCTCGACGCGCAGATGCTCGGGCCGGATCACCACCTCGACCCGCGCGCCCTCCGCCAGCCCGGGCGCGTCGAAGGCGCCGAGCGGGGTTTCGGCGCGATGACCGCGCACGGTCCCGCGGGTGACGTTGATGTCCGAGAAGAACATCGCCGCGCCCCGGTCGACGGGGCTGTGGTAGATCTCGTAGGGGGCGCCGCGCTGCAGGATGCGGCCCGCGCGCATCAGGGCGATCGTGTCGGCCATGCGCATCGCCTCCTCCGGCTCATGCGTGACCAGCATCACCGCCGCGCCTTCTTCCTTCAGGATCGCCAGCGTCTCGTCGCGGATGCCGTCGCGAAGCCGGTTGTCGAGCCCCGAGAACGGCTCGTCCATCAGCAGGATGCGCGGTCTCGGCGCCAGGGCCCGGACCAGCGCCACGCGCTGCTGCTCGCCGCCCGAAAGCTGGTGCGGGTATTTCTCCGCGTGCCCGCCCATCCCGACCCGGTCGAGCAGCGCCCGCGCCCGCTCGGCGCGCTCCGCCGCCGGACCACGCAGGCCGAAAGCGACGTTGCGCGCGACGCTGAGATGCGGGAAGAGCGCGAAATCCTGGAACATGAGCCCCACCGCGCGCGCTTCCGGCGGCAGATGCGTGGCGCCTTCGGAGACGACGCGGCCCTCGATCGCGACGCGCCCGCGGCGCTGCCGCTCCACCCCGGCGGCGATGCGGAGCAGCGTCGATTTCCCGCAGCCGGACGGCCCGAGCAGGCAGATGATCTCCCCCGCCCTGAGCGTCAGCGCGATGTCGGATAGGACGGGAACGCCACCGAAATCATGACTGATCGCGTCGATCGCCAGACGGACCGGACCCGGTTCGAACGCCCGCGCCGGCCCGGCTTCTGTCCAGCTGGCCCGCGCTTCGGCGAGGTCGGAAGGGTCGGAATAGTCTCGCTGCATCTTCGATCACGGGGGCCGGATTCTCCGACGAAAAGCATCGGATTTGCCTCGATAGCAGCTAGCCGCCCCCGCCTGCAAGTCCCGGGCCGTCTCAGAGCGTGCTGTTGAGCGCGCCCCCGTCCAGCAACAGGTTCTGGCCAATGATGAAACCGGCGTATTGCGAGCAGAGGAAGGCGCAGGCCGCGCCGAATTCCGCCGGGGTGCCGTAGCGCCGGGCGGGGATCGCCGCCGCGCGCCTGTCCCGCGCCTCCTCCCGGCTGATGCCCTCGGCCTTCATCACGCCGGCGTCGAGCGAGGCGGCGCGGTCGGTGTCGTGGATGCCGGGCAGCAGGTTGTTGATCACGACGCCGCTCGGCGCGACCTGCCGGCTCGTGCCCGCGACGAAACCGGTGAGGCCGGCGCGCGCCGAGTTCGAGAGGCCGAGCGCGGCGATCGGCGACTTGACCGACTGCGAGGTGATGTTGACCACCCGGCCCCAGCCGCGCTCCATCATCCCCGGCAGCGCCGCCTGCATGAGCGCGATCGGCGTGAGCATGTTGGAATCGATCGCCTTGATGAAATCGTCGCGGCTCCAGTCCGACCACATGCCCGGCGGCGGGCCGCCCGCGTTGGTCACGAGAATGTCGGGCGCGGGACAGGCGGCCATCACCTCGGCGCGCACCGCCTCGGTGGTGATGTCGCCCGCCACGGTCGTGACCGTCACGCCATATCTTTCGCGGATCTCCGCCGCCGTCGCCTCCAGTGCCTCGGCGCCGCGCGCGTTCAGCGTGAGCGCGACGCCCGCCTCGGCCAGCGCCTCGGCGCAGCCGCGCCCCAGGCCCTTCGACGCGGCGGTGACGATGCCGCTCCGACCCTTGATCCCGAGATCCATGCCATCTTCTCCCTATTCGAGCGCGGCCAGCACCGGCACCCATTGTTCCCTGAGCGGCTCGAGCAGCCGGCGGCGGTCGTCGAAGATGCCGAGCCCGCGCTCGGCAAGCTCGGCATAGGCCGCGCGTTCCGTGATCCAGCCGAGCGGCTCCTGATCGATGCGCGCCAGCGCGGTCCGCAGCCGTTCGGTCGCCCGCCCGCGCGTCTGCGCCCGGTTCGCGAGCACGCGGAGACCGACCTTGCCCTTGCGCACCCGCTTCATCTCCTCGAGTTCCTTCAGGAAGCGCCGGGTGGCGTCGATGTCGAAGAACGAGGGCATGACCGGCACGATCAACTCCTCCGTCTCGGCGATGAGCTTGCTCGCCCGCCCGCCCTTCAGGGCGCCCGGCGCGTCGATCACCAGCCACTCGAGCCCCTTCGGCGCGTCGCCGATCTCGCCCGCGTCGGTCCAGTCGAGCCCCCGCAGCGTGGCCGCGTCGGCGGGCCGCGCCTTCAGCCAGCGGAGCGCCGATTTCTGCGGATCGGCGTCGGCGAGCGCGACCGCGCCCCGCCCCTGCGCGGCCAGCGCCGAGGCGATGGTGATCGCCACCGTGGTCTTGCCGACACCGCCCTTGCGGTTTGCCACCAGGATCGTGCGCATCTCTTCCCCCGCCGTTCTTGTTCTTGCCGCGACGTGCCCCGGCCGCCTGCTCCGGCCCGCGCCGGCCGCCTGTCGAGAGCGCCAAACTACCGGCGCCGGCGGTGGGCGCAACCCCGGTCTCAGAACGGCGCGGGACGGGCCTCGAAGATCCGCCGCAGCGCCTCGGCCCTTTCCGGCGACCAGCCCGGCGGATCGACCACCGCCGCCCAGCCGGTGATGTAGTCGGGCGCGATGTAGAAATGCCCGTAACCCGGCGTCTCGAGCGCGATGGCGGTGTCGAGCGCGAGCTGCAGCATGGTCACGACCGGAAACCAGCGCAGCCGGGGCGAGACATCCGGCGCGCGCGGTTCATTCAGGAACGCCGGCGGGCGGAAGGCGCTGTCGAAGGTGAAGAGCACGATCGGGTCGCTGCCGTAGTTGAGGAAGACCAGCCGCGTCGGCCCCCAGGGCGCGAAATCCCCGTCGAGGAATTCACCGTCGAGACCGCCCTCCTGGTTCATCGTCCGCACCAGCGAGCCATTGCCCCAGCGCGGCCGCCAGACCGGGCTCTCCGGGTCGCGCCGGTCCCGCACATTGGCCCAGAGCGGGCTGAAGAAGGGCGAGCCGGCCCAGAGCGCGCCCTGGATCGGATTGCCCAGCATGTCGAGCAGCGGCAGCGTCGCCTCGGTGTTGAAGGCGCCCTGACTCAGCCCATGGACATAGAATTCCGGACGCTGGTCGCGGGGCAGTTCGTGCCAGTAGTCATAGACGAGGTTGAAGAGCTCGCGCGCCTGCTCGATCCCCTTCGAGCTGTCATCGATCAACGAAAGCACGCTCGTCAGATAGGAATACTGCACCGCGACCGTCGCGACATCGCCGCCGAGCATGAATTCGACCGTGTCATGCCCGCCCGGGTCCATCCAGCCGGTGCCGACCGGAACCGTCACGATGATCGCCGAACGCTCGAAGGCGCCGACCCGGATCATCTCGTCGAGCGCGATCCGCGCCCGCTCGCGCGCCGTGGGAGCGGCTCCCCGGCCGACATAGACCCGGATCGGGTCCGCCGCCCCGGCCCCGAAGAAGGCGGAGATCTCCTCGCGGGTCGGGACGGTCGCGATATAGGACCGCCCCCAGCGCCCCATCTCGTTCCATTTCACAAGCGAGGCCGGGCTCCCGGTCTTCTCCGGCGCGCGCGGCTGGGGAATGTCGGGCTCGATCCGCGCATCCGCCGCCGCGAAGGATGCGTTCGCCGCCTCCATGAAGGAGCGCAGCACCGATCTCTGCACCGCCGTCCAGACGAGAACAAGCACCAGCGCGGTGCCGATCACCGCCCCGACCCGCGGCGGGAGCCCGCGCGAGAGCAGGCCCGTCACCCGGCGGATCGCCCAGCCGATCAGGCGGAAGACGAGCCAGAGCGCGACGAGGAACACCGCCGCGATCCCCGCCACCTCCATCGGATAGGAGCTCTCGACCGGCGCCGCCCCGGTCACCGCGCGCGTCGCATTCTGCCAGCCCGTCACCCGGGTGAGCGCGAAGACCGCGAGCGCGAGACCGATCGCCGCCGCGGCGAGCCGGATCGGCCCTTTCGCGGAGCGCCGGCCCACCGGCATGCCGAAGAACCGCCAGATCCACTGGAGCCCGCCGCCGATCTCGTGGCCGATCGCCGCGACGACGCCGCCGAGCACGCCGAGCAGCATCGGGTCCCGCGGCATCAGCGACGGCGTGAGAGAGGCGCCGAAGAACGCCCCCGCGAGCACGAGGCCGAGCGGCGAGATGTTCGGCCAGGCAAGATCCCGCGCCGCGGCGGTCCGCTCCGTCGCCAGGGCCATCGGTTGCCTCCCCCCGAGATACATCATCAATCGCATCGCCGGATTCCCGCTAGCACGGAGCACCGTCGCGATCTATCTTCCGCCGGACCCGCCCGCGCCCGGACATGCCGCCATGATCGACCTTTCCTCCCTCATCCTCTTCGCCGGCGCGCTCGCCATCGCCTCGGGGTCGCCCGGGCCATCGATCGCCGCGCTTGTCGCCCGCGTGCTGAGCCGGGGGCCGCGATCGGTGCTGCCATTCCTCGCGGCGATGTGGATCGGCGAGGCGATGTGGCTCACCGCCACCGTCTTCGGCCTGGCGCTTCTGGCGCAGACCTTCCAGACCGCCTTCGCCGTCCTGAAATGGGCGGGCGTCGCCTATCTGCTCTGGCTCGCCTGGAAGAGCTGGAGCGCGCCGGTCGGCCCGGCCGGGTCGCTGCCGAGCGCGGGTTCGGCGTGGCGGCTCTTCGGCGCCGGGCTCGCCGTCACGCTCGGCAATCCGAAGATCATGGTCTTCTACCTCGCACTCCTGCCCTCGATCCTCGATCTCGGCGGCGTGGGCATCGGCGGCTGGCTCGAACTGACGCTGGTCATGGCCGCCGTGCTCATCGTCGTCGATTTCGCCTGGGTGCTGGCCGCGGCGCGGGCGCGGATGCTGTTCCGCTCGCCCGCCGGCCAGCGGCTCGCGAACCGGCTTTCCGGCGGCATGATGGCCGGCGCCGCCGGTGCGATGATCGCCCGCTGAGGGCGCCCTGAACGCCCCCTGAGTACTCTCTGGGCGCCGCCCCTTTTCCCCGGCCCGCGGCGCCAGTATAGGAGCGCCATGCTGGACCGTTCATCAAATCACCCGCCGCTGCCGCCCGAGATCGCGCGGCGCCGCACCTTCGCGATCATCAGCCACCCGGACGCGGGCAAGACCACGCTGACCGAGAAGTTCCTGCTCTACGGCGGCGCGATCCAGATGGCGGGGCAGGTGCGCGCCAAGGGCGAGGCGCGGCGCACGCGCTCGGACTTCATGAAGCTCGAACAGGACCGCGGCATCTCGGTCTCGGCCTCGGCGATGTCGTTTCCGTTCCAGGACTGGTGGTTCAATCTCGTGGATACGCCGGGCCACTCGGATTTCTCGGAGGACACCTACCGCACGCTGACCGCCGTGGACGCGGCGATCATGGTCATCGACGGCGCCAAGGGCGTCGAGAGCCAGACGCGCAAGCTCTTCGAAGTCTGCCGGCTGCGCGACCTGCCGATCCTCACCTTCTGCAACAAGATGGACCGCGAAGCCCGCGATACCTTTGAAATAATCGACGAGATACAGCAGGAGCTGCAGCTCGACGTCTGCCCCGCCTCCTGGCCGATCGGTCAGGGCCGCGACTTCCTCGGCTGCTACGACATGCTCAACGACCGGCTCGAACTGATGGACCGCGCCGACCGCAACAAGCGGGCGGAGAGCGTGAAGATGGATGGGCTCGACGATCCGCGCATGGCCGATCACATGCCCGCCAACATGCTCGCGACGCTCCGCGAGGAGGTCGAGATGGCGCGCGAGCTTCTGCCCGCCTTCGACCAGCAGGCGATGCTCGACGGGAACCTGTCGCCGATCTGGTTCGGCTCGGCGATCAACTCCTTCGGGGTGCAGGAGTTGATGTCGGGCATCGGCCGGTTCGGCCCCGAACCCGCGATCCGCCCCTCGGCGAGCCGCGAGGTCGGCCCCTGGGAGCAGCCGGTGACCGGTTTCGTCTTCAAGGTCCAGGCGAACATGGACCCGAAGCACCGCGACCGGGTGGCCTTCGTCCGCCTCTGCTCGGGCCATTTCGAGCGCGGCCAGAAGCTGCTCCACGTCCGCTCCGGCAAGCCGATGGCGGTCTCGAACCCGGTGCTCTTCCTCGCCGCCGACCGCGAGATCGCCGAGGACGCCTGGGCCGGCGACATCATCGGCATCCCGAACCACGGCCAGCTTCGCATCGGCGACGCGCTGACCGAGGGCGAGACGCTGAAATTCACCGGCATCCCCTCCTTCGCGCCCGAACTCCTGCAATCCGTGCGCTCGGGCGATCCGATGAAGGCGAAGCATCTCGAAAAGGCGCTGCTGCAATTCGCCGAGGAAGGCGCGTCGAAGGTCTTCAAGCCCAATATCGGCTCGGGCTTCATCGTCGGCGTCGTCGGCCCCCTCCAGTTCGACGTGCTCGCGAGCCGGATCGAGCAGGAGTACGGGCTCCCGGTCCGGTTCGAGCCGACGCAGTTCACCTCGGCCCGCTGGATCTCCGGCCCGAAGGACAGGATCGAGGCCTTCGTGAAGGCGAACAAGGGCCACATGGCCGAGGACCACGACGGCGACCCGGTCTACATGACGCGGCTGCAATGGGACATCGACCGCGTGGAGCGCGATTTCCCCGAGCTACGCCTGACGGCGGTGAAGGAAATGATGGTGTGAAGCAGGGCGGACCGAGGTCCGCCCGATCGGCCTCAGTCCACGAAGGCCTTCTCGATGACGAAATGCCCCGGCTCCGAGTTCGAGCCTTCGAGCATCCCGGCCGCCTCGCAGAGCGCCTTGTGATCCTGCAGCATCGCCATCGAGCCGCAGATCATCACCCGGTCGGTCTCCGGGTTGAGCGGCGCGCCGGTCGCCTCGGCGAAGCGGCCGTCCCGGATCCAGTCGGTCATCCGGCCCATGAGTTCGCTCGGCTGCCGCGTCGTCGTCGCCAGGAACCGGAGCTTGTCGCCGACGACCTCGCGCAGAAGCTCGTCCTCGCGGACCTCCTTCATCAGCGCATGGCCGTAGTCGAGTTCGCCCACGTCGCGGCAGGTCTGGGTCAGCACGACCTCCTCGAACCGCTCGTAGGTGTCCGGATCGCGGATCACGCTCGCGAAGGGCGCGATGCCGGTGCCGGTCGAGAACAGGAACAGCCGCTTCGCCGGCAGGAGCGCGTCATGGACCAGCGTGCCGACCGGTTTCGGCCGCATCACGATCTGGTCGCCCTCCTGAATCGACTGCAGCCGCGAAGTCAGCGGGCCGTCATCGACCTTTATCGAATAGAATTCCAGATGCTCCGCCCAGGAGGGCGAGGCGATCGAATAGGCACGCAGCAGCGGCTTGCCCTCGACCATCAGCCCGATCATCGCGAATTCGCCCGAGCGGAACCGGAACCCGGCCGGACGCTCCGCCGAGAAGGAAAACGTGCGGTCCGTCCAGTGACGGATGTTGCTCACCGGAAGCAACGCCATGCCCCGCAGGGCCTTTTCCACTACCTCGTTCATACCTGACAAACTCCCTCGAATCTCGCCTCCAATACACCTCCTTCGCGCCAGCGGAAAGACTTCGAGAAGGCCCCGGCGGCCCGAAACACCGTTAAAATGCTCTATTTTACGGCATTTCCGCGGCTTTTTCCGATGATTTGGGCACCAACCGTGCCGGAATCGACCGTCCCGATTGACCAAAGCCGCCGCGGCGCATATATGTGCTCCCACGAAGGGAGCTTCAATCCGGAAGCTCGGGGCCGCGTGAACTGTGCGGCCATCAAGCCGCGAACACAGCGAAACGGGCTACATGACCAAATTCAATGACCTCGCCTTGGACCCCAAGGTACTCAAAGCCGTATCCGAAGCCGGGTACGAAACCCCGACACCGATCCAGGTACAGGCGATCCCGCACGCGCTCGAAGGGCGCGACGTGCTCGGGATCGCGCAGACGGGGACCGGCAAGACCGCCTCCTTCGTCCTGCCGATGATCACGCATCTCTCGAAGGGCCGCGCCCGCGCCCGGATGCCGCGCAGCCTCGTGCTCGCACCTACGCGCGAACTCGCCGCGCAGGTGGCGGAGAATTTCGAGAAGTATTCGAAGCATGTGAAGCTCTCGATGGCGCTGCTGATCGGCGGCGTGAGCTTCAAGGATCAGGACAAGCTGATCGACCGCGGCGTCGATGTGCTGATCGCGACGCCGGGCCGGCTGCTCGACCATTTCGAACGCGGCAAGCTCATGCTGACCGGCGTGCAGATCATGGTCGTGGACGAGGCCGACCGGATGCTCGACATGGGTTTCATCCCCGATATCGAGCGGATCTTCAAACTGGTCCCCTTCACGCGCCAGACGCTGTTCTTCTCCGCCACCATGGCGCCGGAGATCACGCGGATCACCCAGGAATTCCTGCACAATCCGGTCCGGGTCGAGGTCGCGCGCCAGGCGACCACCTCGGAGACGATCGATCAGTACGTCTGCAAGCACACGCCGAAGCGCCGCGACGGCGCCGACCGGGACAAGCGCGAGGTGCTGCGCCGGCTGATCCGCGGCGAGGGCGAGACGCTCACCAACGGCATCATCTTCTGCAACCGCAAGCGTGACGTCGACGTTGTCGCCAAGTCGTTGAAGAAGCATGGTTTCGACGCGGCGCCGCTCCATGGCGACCTCGAGCAGTCGATGCGGATGAAGATCCTCGGCGATTTTCGCGACGGCGCGCTCAAGGTGCTCGTCGCCTCCGATGTCGCGGCCCGCGGGCTCGACATCCCGAGCGTGAGCCATGTCATCAATTTCGACGTGCCGATCCACTCCGAGGATTACGTGCATCGCATCGGCCGCACCGGACGGGCCGGACGGGCCGGGAAGGCGATCACCATCTGCTTCCCGCATGAGGAGAAGTACCTCGCCAAGATCGAGGAACTGGTCAAGAAATCGATCCCCATCCTCCCGAGCCCGCTCGGCGCCGCCGAGACGGCGGGGGACGAGGAGACCGACGCGGCCGCCCCGGCGCCCCGCAGGTCCGAACGCGCCCGGCGCTCCGAGTCGCGCCGCCCCGAGGCACGCGCGGGCGACGATCGCGGCGACACCCGGACCCGAACGCAATCCGAGCCCTCGCGGCCCGAGCCTTCCCGGACCCGCGGCGACAAGGCCGAGCGCGGCGGGCGTCAGGGACGCCGCGAGGACCGCTCCTCGGTCGTCGGCATGGGCGATCACGTTCCGGCCTTCCTGATGCGGGAATTCCGCCTCGATCCCCCGCTGGCAGCCACGCCAACGGCGCCCGAACCGGCGGCCAAGCCGACCAGACGGCGCGCGGCCGCCAAAGCCGATCCGGTCGAGGTAGAAGCGGCCGTGGCGGCGCCAATGGTGGAAGACATGGCGGTGGAAGACGCGGCGAACGGGACGGCGGCCGAAGTGACCGCTTCGGAGCCGGCGGCCGAAACGCCCGCCGCGAGCGCCGAGAGCCGCGCGGCCGAGACACCGGAGGCCAGCGTACCGGAGGCCGAAGCAGGCGCGACCGACGTTCTGCCGACGGAGCCTGTGGAGGCCGAGACGGTAGCAGCCGAAGCAGGCGCCGAGGGCGAGGCCAAGGAGAGCCCCACGCCGGCCAAGAAGCCTCGCGCTCCGCGCCGCCGCGTGACGGCGCGCGCCAAAGCTGCGGAAGTGGAGCAGACCGCGCCCGCCGCCTGACCGTACCGAACTGCCAGTGGGGGACGCTCAGCACGCGCGCGCCCCGCGAATCTTCAGAGCCTCCGGCGCGCCGGAGGCTCTCTTGATTCGGGCTCTCGCCCCCATGATTCAGGCTCTGGACCCCCGGCGCCCCGCACCACGGGATCGGGCCACCTCGCGGCCAGCGATCCCGCGCTGGCCGCGTTCAGGCCTCGAGCCTGCTGATCATCACCGTGCAGACGGGCTTCTTGCCGATCAGCTCGTTGCAGCGCCGCGAGACGGTACGCCCGACGATCTGCTCGATGGCGTCGTCATCGTCGAGATCCGACCGCTTCGCTCGGTTGAGCTCACGCCCGATGTCATCCTCGAGCGCGCCGGCGAGCCCGTCGCGGAATCGCTCGACATCCGGCAGACCGACCGTCTCGACCCAGGCGCCGCCGATCGGCTTGCCACCCTCGTCGATCAGGATGCTGACGATCACATGGCCGCGGACCGCCATGCGGATGCGCTCCCGCACGATGCCGTCCAGCGCGCCGATGAGTTCGGTCCCGTCGAGATAGAGCCGCCCCGTCTCCACCTTCTCGGCGAATTTCGGCGCCGGCCCGGTCAGATCGAGCATGGCGCCATTCGGCGCCACCACGCCGACGTAACCCCGCGACTCCGCGTATTCGGCATGTGTGGTCAGGTGACGGTGCTCGCCATGCATCGGCACGATCACCGAGGGCCGCAGCAGATCCTGCATCACCGCGAGGTCCGGCCGGTTGGCGTGGCCCGAGACGTGATAGCGGCCATCGGCGTCGTCGACGATCCGCACGCCCTTCTCGCTCAGCGCGTTCATGATCCGGTTGACGCTGATCTCGTTGCCCGGGATCGTCTTGGACGAGAAGAGGAAGGTATCGCCCGGACGAAGCTCCAGCCCCATGTAGCGGCCGACCGAGAGTTGCGCCGCGGCGGCGCGGCGCTCGCCCTGGCTTCCGGTCGCGAGCACCAGAAGCTGGCTGCGCGGCACCGAATCGGCATCCGAGACATCAATCGTCGGCGGAAAGCCCTCGAGCACCTCGGTAGCGCGCGCGGTCTTGAGCATCGTGTTCATCGCGCGGCCGAGCACCACGACCTGCCGCCCCACCGCGTGCCCCGCCTCGGCGAGCGTCCTGAGCCGCGCCACGTTGGAGGCGAAGGTCGTCGCCACGACCATCCCCTCCGCCTCGCGCATCAGCGCGCGGATGGGCTCGGTCAACGTGGCCTCGGAGCGGCCCGGATGCTGCGAGAAGACATTCGTCGAATCGCAGGTCATCACCTTGACGCCCTGATCGCCAATGCTCCGGAACACGTCAGGGTCGAAGGGGTCACCGACGACCGGCGTCAGGTCGGTCTTGAAATCCGCGCTGTGCAGGATACGGCCCGCCGGGGTCTCGATGACGAGGCTGGAACTCTCGGGAATGGAATGCGAGACCGGCACGAAGCCGACCTTGAACGGTCCCGCCTCGACCATATGCGGCCAGGGGTTGACCTGACGCACCTCGCTCGTCGGCTGCCCCGCGCGTTCCATCTTGTTCTGCGCGATCGCGGCGGTGAAACGCCGCGCGTAGACCGGAGCACCGAGCCGGGCCCAGAGCATCCCGAGGGCGCCGACATGATCCTCATGCGCGTGGGTGATGAAGATGCCTTCGAGCCTATCCGCCCGCGCCTGTACCCAGGCCGGATCGGCCATGATGAGATCGACCCCGGGCGTCGAGTCCATGTCCGGGAAGGTGACCCCGACATCCACCAGGATCAGCCGCTCGGCGTCGCGCGGACCATAGCCGTAGAGATACATGTTCATGCCGATCTCTCCCGCGCCGCCGAGCGCGAGATAGATCAGCCTTTCCTTGCCTGCCATGATCCCGGTGCTACTCCTCGTTCAACCGGTCGATGAGAACGAGCCCGTGGATCGTGAGCCCCGTATCGACCTTCTCCAGTACGTCTGTCCCTTGCGCGAAGAGGGTGGACAGTCCCCCGGTTCCAATGACCGTCATCGGGGTTCCGCGTTCGGCGCGGATGCGCGCGCAGAGCCCCTCGATCAGAGCGACATAGCCCCAGTAGATGCCCGACTGCATGCAGGCAACCGTATTCGTTCCAACGACATGCTCCGGCCGCGTCACATCGATGAAGGGCAAGGCGGCGGCGGCGTCGTGCAGTGCCTTCAACGAGAGGTTGACGCCCGGCGCGATCACCCCGCCTTCATAGGCGCCGTCGTGGCCGACCACGTCGAACGTGGTCGCGGTGCCGAAATCGACGACGATCAGATCGCCGCCGTAGCGGTCATAGGCCCCGACCGTGTTGACGAGCCGGTCCGCCCCCACATGCGTCGTCGGATCGACCCGGACCGGCACGCCGAGCTTCACGTCCGGCTTGCCGACGACCTTCGGCCGGGTGTGGAAATATCGGTCGGCGAGCACGCGCAGGTTGAAGACGACCTGCGGCACGACCGAGGAGATCACCACCGAGCGGACCGAGGGATGGAGCCCGTGGTGCTCGAAGAGCTGTCCAAGCCAGACGAAATACTCGTCCGCCGTCCGCTGACGGTCGGTACTGCAGCGCCATTCGGCGATCAGCGCGGCGCCGTCATGGAGCGCGAACACGGTATTGGTGTTGCCGACATCGATTGCGAGCAGCATCGCGCGGAATCCTCAGCCGGGCACGAAGAAGACGTCGGCGGCCCGAAGCGTGATCCGGCCCTCGGGTGCCGCGAGCACGAGCGCGCCCTCCGCGTCGATCGTCTCGAAGAGGCCGGAGATTTCCCGGTCCGGCAAACGCGCGACGATCGGCTCGCCGATCCGGGCCGCGCGCGCGAGCCAGGCGGCGCGGATCGGCTTGAAGCCTTCGCGGGTCAGCCGCGCGTCCCAATGCGCGAAGGCCGGAGCCAGCAGGTCGAGGAACTCCTCGGGCGTCGGCGCCGCGCCGACCGTGCCGGCGAGACTCACCGGCCGCGTGGCATCGGCGCCGAGGCTCTCCGCCTCGGGGGCCGAGCGCAGGTTGACGCCGATCCCGACGGCCAGCGCGATACCGCCGCGCCCGGGAACCGTCTCGCTTTCCAGCAGAATCCCCGCCAGCTTCCCGCCGGAGAGCAGCACGTCATTTGGCCATTTCAGTGCGAAAAGCTCTGGCCGGCCGGTCACGTCGACCAGCGCGTCGAAAAGCGCCAGCGCCGCCACGAAAGACCGCTGCGCCGCGCTGGTCGCGTCGCCGTCCACGAGCGTGTAGAGGCTCGCCGCGAAATTGCCCTGGTCCTGATGCCAGCTCCGGCCGCGCCGTCCGCGGCCGGCGGTCTGGCGCGCCGCGAGAATCCATGCCGGATTCCGGTCGCCGGCCTTGCCCCGGCGGAGCGCCTCGGCGTTGGTGCTGTCGATCTCGGCGTGGACCTCGCGGCCGACGCCCCCGGGCCATTCGCTCATGCTCACGGTACGAGCGTCGCGGCGGCGGAAGCGGCGATGGAATCGACGCCGAAGAGGTTCACCACCCCGAGCACCATCACCAGCGCGGAAACGCTGAGCAGGCCCCAGTGCATGGTCGGCATCCGGCCGTTCAACCCGTCCGCCGGCTCGCCGAAATACATGAGATAGACGATGCGGAGATAATAGTAGGCGCCCACCACGCTCGCGATCATCCCCGCGATGGCGAGCCAGATCAGCCCGGCATCGATCGCGGCCTTGAGCACGTAGAACTTGCCGAAGAAGCCGACCAGCGGCGGGATGCCCGCGAGGCTGAACATCAGCACGCCGAGCGCGGCGGCGCGCATCGGCTCCACCCGCGAATAGAGCCCGAGCGAGGCGATATCGGTCACCGGCTGCCCGTCCTTCTCCATGTTCAGGATGAAGGCGAAGACGCCAACGTTCATCACCACGTAGATCGCGAGATAGATCAGCAGCGACTCGACGCCGAGGACCGTGCCCGAGGCGAGACCCATCAGCGCGTAGCCCATGTGGCCGATCGAGGAATAGGCCATGAGCCGCTTGATGTTGGTCTGGCCGATCGCCGCGACCGCGCCGAGCGCCATGGAGGCGACGGAGAGGAAGGCGAGGATCTGCTGCCATTCCGGCACCGCGCCGCCGAAGGCGGAGAAGAGCACGCGCGCGAACATCGCCGCCGCCGCGACCTTCGGCGCGGTCGAGAAGAAGGCGGTGACCGGCGTCGGCGAGCCTTCGTAGACATCCGGCGTCCACATGTGGAACGGCGCCGCCGAAACCTTGAAGGCCATGCCCGCCGAGAGGAACACCAGGCCGAAGATCAGGCCGAGCGAGAGCGGCCCGTCCTGCCCGACGATCTGCGCGATCCCGTCGAAACTCGTCGTGCCGCCATAGCCATAGACCAGGCTCGCGCCGTAGAGCAGCAGCCCGGACGAGAGCGAGCCGAGCACGAAGTATTTCAGCCCCGCCTCGGTCGAGCGCACGCTGTCGCGGCGGAAGGCGGCGACGACATAGAGCGCGAGACTCTGCAGTTCGAGGCCGAGGTAGAGCACGATCAGATCGTTCGCCGAGACCATGACCATCATGCCGACCGTGGCGAGCAGGATCAGGACCGGGAACTCGAATTTCAGCATGTCGGTCCGCGCGAGATAGTCGACGCTCATGGCGAGCGTCGCGGCGGCGCCGAACAGGATCATCACCTTCGAGAACCGGGCGAAGCCGTCGTTGATGAACGAACCGCCGAAGGCCGTCGTCGTCTCCGAGGGCTGAAAGCCGACCCAGAGGCCGAGCAGCACGAGCAGGACCACCGCGGCCCAGTGCGCCCCCCGGCTGACATCCGTACGCGCATAGGCGCCCCACATCAGGCCCGCCATGGCAAGCACCGCCAGGATGAGCTCGGGGGCGACTACGCTAAGGTCCTGGTTCAACATCTGGGTCCCTCGAAGGTATGCGGGCGTAGGTCAGTACGGCGGTCGGTTCCGCGGTCAACGCCGCGGTCAGTTCTGGGCGAGGCTGGGCTGGCTCGCCGCCAGCGCCGCCTCGGTATGCGCCACGAGCGCGTCGACCGAGGGGCCGATCACGTCGAGCACGAGCGCGGGATAGACGCCAAGCGCGATGGTCGCGACGACCAGCGGCACGAAGAGCAGCTTCTCGCGCGAGCTCATGTCCTTGATCGTCTTCAGGCTCTCCTTGATCAGATCGCCGAACACCACCCGGCGGTAGAGCCAGAGCGCATAGGCGGCCGACAGGATCACACCGAAGGCGGCGAAGAAGGCGACCCAGCTGTTCACCCGGAATACGCCGGCCATGGTCAGGAACTCGCCGACAAAACCGCTCGTCCCCGGAAGGCCGACATTGCCCATCGTGAAGAGCATGAAGAGCAGCGCGAAGACCGGCATGCGGATCACGAGCCCGCCATAGGCCGCGATCTCGCGGGTGTGCATCCGGTCATAGATCACGCCGACGAGAAGGAAGAGCGCGCCCGAGATGAAGCCGTGCGAGAGCATCTGGAAGATCGCGCCGTCGAGCCCCTGACGATTCAGCGCGAAGATCCCCATGGTCACGAAGCCCATATGCGCGACCGAGGAATACGCGATCAGCTTCTTCATGTCCTCCTGCATCAGCGCGACCAGGCTCGTGTAGACGATCGCGATGACCGAGAGTGTGAAGACGAAGTTCTGCATGATGTCGGAGGCGACCGGGAACATCGGCAGGCTGAAGCGCAGGAAACCGTAGCCGCCCATCTTCAGGAGGATCGCCGCCAGCACGACGGAGCCCGCCGTGGGCGCCTGCACATGCGCGTCCGGAAGCCAGGTATGAACGGGCCACATCGGCATCTTGACCGCGAAGGAGGCGAAGAAGGCCAGCCACATCAGCGTCTGCGCCCCGCCGATCACGGTGAAGCCCAGGACCCGCATCGGCTCCGCGCTGAAGGAATGCGTGAGCAGCGTCGGGATGTCGGTCGTCCCCGCCTGGGCGTACATCGCGATCATGGCGACCAGCATCAGCACCGAGCCGAGCAGCGTGTAGAGGAAGAACTTGAACGCCGCGTAGATCCGGTCCTTGCCGCCCCAGATGCCGATGATGAGGAACATCGGAATGAGGCCGGCCTCGAAAAAGACATAGAAGAGCACGAGATCGAGAGCGCAGAAGACGCCGATCATCAGCGTCTCGAGCACGAGGAAGGCGATCATGTATTCCTTGATCCGGTCCTTCACCGCCCAGCAGGACAGGATGACGATCGGCATCAGCACGGTCGTGAGCAGCACGAACAGGACCGAGATCCCGTCCACGCCCATCTTGTAGGTGAGCCCGCCGAGCCAGGTGCGTTCCTCGACGAACTGGAAGCCGGTATCCGCCGGATCGAAACCGAAGAGGATGAAGAGCGAGAGCAGGAAGGTCGCGGTCGTGGTGAAGAGCGCGAGCAGCTTCGCATTCTTGCGCGCGGCGGCGTCGTCGCCCTTCAGGAAGATGAGCAGGACGACCGCGCCGATCAGCGGCAGGAAGGTGACGAGGGAGAGGAGGCTGTTCATCTTAACCCACGCTCGTGATGCTGATCCAGGCGAGGAGCGCGACGAGGCCGATCACCATGGCGAAAGCGTAGTGGAAGAGGTAGCCGGACTGCGCCCGGCCGGCGAGCCGCGTCATGAAGGGCACGAAGCCCATCGCGACGCCGTTGATGGTGCCGTCGATCGTGTCGCCGTCGCCCTTCTTCCAGAGGAAGCGCCCGAGCCACATCGCGGGGCGCACGAAGAGGAAGTCGTAGATCTCGTCGAAATACCACTTGTTGAGCAGGAAGTTGTAGAGCGGCCGCTGCTGCTCGGCGAGGCGCTTCGGCAGCGAGGGGTTCACGATGTAGAAGAGATAGGCGACACCGAGCCCGATCAGCATCGCGATGAACGGCGACATCTTCACCAGCGCGGGCGAATGGTGCGCGTCGTCCATCACGGTATTGTCGGGCGCCATGTAGATCGCGCCGATCGGACCCGCGTGATCCGCCGCCCCGCCTTCGGGGGCGTGGCCTTCCTCGGTCGCGGGCGCGTGCGCCTCGGCGCTCTCGCTCGCCACGGGGGCCGTTCCTTCCGCCGGAGCATGCGCCTCGGCGTTTTCGCTGGCGGCCGGGGCCGCCGCCTCGGGCGCCTGCGCTTCCGCGCTCTCGCTCGGCGCCGGGGCGGCGTGGTCGCCCTCGGCCGCGGCCTCGCCTCCCGCCTCGGCGGCCGCGTGGCTCGGTATCCCGAAGAAGCTCAGCACGCGCTCATGATCGCCGAAGAAGGGCTTGTACCAGACCATGCCGGCGAAGATCGCCCCGACGGCCAGTACCATCAGCGGAACCGTCATCGTCCGCGGGCTCTCATGCGCGTGGTCATGCGCGTGATGGTCGCCCCTCGGTTCCCCGAAGAAGGTCATGAATATGAGCCGCCAGGAGTAGAACGAGGTGAACATCGCCGCGATGACCAGGAGCCAGAAGGCATAGGCCGAGGCCCCTGTACCACCCGCCCAGGCGCTCTCGATGATCGCGTCCTTGGAGAGGAAACCGGCGAAGCCGATCGCGGTCAGCGGGATGCCGACGCCGGTGATCGCGAGCGTGCCGATCATCATCGCCCAGAAGGTGATCGGCACCTTCTTCCTGAGGCCGCCGTAGTTCCGCATGTCCTGCTCGTGATGCATCGCGTGGATGACCGAGCCGGCGCCGAGGAAGAGCATGGCCTTGAAGAAGGCATGGGTGAAGAGGTGGAACATCGCGGCGGAATAGACGCCGACGCCCGCGGCCACGAACATGTAGCCGAGCTGCGAACAGGTCGAATAGGCGATCACGCGCTTGATGTCGTTCTGCACCAGACCCACGGTCGCGGCGAAGAAGGCCGTCGAGGCGCCGACATAGACGATGAACGTCTTGGCCTGCGGCGCGTATTCGATGAGCGGCGACATGCGGCAGACGAGGAAGACACCCGCCGTCACCATGGTCGCGGCGTGGATGAGCGCGGAGACCGGCGTCGGGCCTTCCATCGCATCCGGCAGCCAGGTGTGCAGGAAAAGCTGCGCGGATTTGCCCATCGCGCCGATGAAGAGCATCACCGCGATCACTTCCGACGCCGTCCAGTCGCGCCAGAGGAAATGCAGGCTCGACTGCGCCAGGCTCGGCGCGGCGGCGAAGATGTCGTCGAAGGCGATCGAGTCGACCGCGACATAGGTGAGGAAGATCCCCATCAGGAAGCCGAAGTCGCCGACGCGGTTGACGACGAAGGCCTTGATCGCGGCGGCGTTCGCGCTCGACTTGCGGTAGTAGAAGCCGATCAGGAGGTAGGAAGCGACGCCGACGCCCTCCCAGCCGAAGAAGAGCTGGAGCAGGTTGTCCGCCGTCACGAGCATGAGCATCGCGAAGGTGAAGAACGACAGATAGGCGAAGAACCGGGGCTTGTAGCTCTCGCCCTCCTTCCAGTTCTCGTCATGCGCCATGTAGCCGAGGCTGTAGAGATGGACGAGCGAGGACACCGTCGTCACCACGATCAGCATGATCGCCGTCAGCCGGTCGAGCCGGATGCCCCAGTCGCCCGCGAGCGTGCCGGATTCGATCCAGCGGAAGATCGGCACGTGCCGGGTCTCGCCGTCGAAGGTCAGGAAGACGATCCAGGCGAAGAAGGCGGCGACGAAGAGCAGGCCGGTCGAGATATAGGTCGCGTTCTTCTCGCCGAACCACTTGTGGCCGAAACCACAGAGCAAGGCACCGAGCAGCGGCGCGAAGAGGGTGATCGTGGTCATGCTCTCAGCCCTTCATCACGTTGACGTCGTCCACGGCGATCGTGCCGCGGTTGCGGAAGAAGCAGACCAGGATCGCGAGCCCGATCGCGGCCTCCGCCGCCGCGACCGTGAGCACGAAGAGCGTGAAGACCTGTCCCACGAGATCGCCGAGATGCGCCGAGAAGGAGACGAGATTGATGTTGACCGCGAGCAGGATGAGCTCGATCGACATCAGGATCACGATGACGTTCTTCCGGTTCAGGAAGATGCCGAAGATTCCCGTCACGAACAGCACCGCCGCGACCGTCAGATAATGTCCGAGACCGATCATCGTCTCACCCCCTGAGCCAACCGTTCGCGACGAGAACCGCCGCCGCTATTCCGACCGTCACCGCGATCCATGACCCGGCGTTCATGCCCCCTGCCCCGGCTTGATATCCAGGAGTTCGACCGCCGCCTTCGGATCGCGATACATCTGCTCGACGACGCTCTGGCGCTTCACATAGACCCGCTTGCGCAGGGTGAGGACGATGGCGCCCACCATCGCGACGAGGAGCACGAGGCCCGCGAGCTGGAACAGGAGAACGTAGCGCGTGTAGAGCAGATCGCCGAGCGCGGCGGTGTTGTGCACCTGATCGGGCGGCGGCGTCACCGCCTGGCGCAGGCTCAGCGCCTCGTCCGAAAGCTCCCAGGCCCCGAAGGCGAAACCGAGCTGCACGAGCAGCACGAGCCCGATCAGGAGCCCGATCGGCAGGTAGCGCGCCACCCCGGCGCGGAGCGCGGCGAAATCGACGTCGAGCATCATCACGACGAAGAGGAACAGCACCGCGACCGCGCCGACATAGACGATCAGCATCAGCATCGCGACGAATTCCGCGCCGAGCAGCACGAAGAGCCCGGCGGCCGAGAAGAAGGCGAGGATCAGCCACAGCACCGAATGCACCGGGTTGCGCGCCGAGATGACCAGCACGCCCGAGACGACCGCGACGATGGCGAAGAGGTAGAAGGCGAAGACCGCGAAACCCATGCTCAGCTCCTCACCGGTAAGGTGCGTCGAGTTCGAGATTGCGCGCGATCTCCGGCTCCCAGCGGTCGCCATTCGAAAGGAGCTTTTCCTTGTTGTAGAACAGCTCCTCGCGCGTCTCGGTCGAGAACTCGAAATTCGGACCCTCGACGATGGCATCGACCGGGCAGGCTTCCTGGCAGAAGCCGCAGTAGATACACTTCGTCATGTCGATGTCGTAGCGCGTCGTGCGGCGCGAGCCGTCGTCGCGCGGCTCGGCGTCGATGGTGATCGCCTGCGCCGGGCAGATCGCCTCGCAGAGCTTGCAGGCGATGCACCGCTCCTCGCCGTTGGCGTAGCGGCGAAGCGCGTGCTCGCCCCGGAAGCGCGGGCTGAGCGGCCCCTTCTCATGCGGATAGTTGAGCGTCGCCTTCGGCTTGAAGAAGTACTTCATGCCCAGTCGGAAACCCTCGAAGAAGTCACCGAGAAGGAAGTAGCGCGCGGCGCGATCGAACGGGATTCCCATCGTTCAGCCCCCAATCATCCAGCGCTGGTAGGCGCCCCAGAACCATCCGTAATGCGCGAAGAGTCCGACCAGCACGACCCAGCCGAGGCTGAGGGGCAGGAAGACCTTCCAGCCGATCCGCATCAGCTGGTCGTAGCGGTAGCGGGGCACGATCGCCTTCACCATCGCGAACATGAAGAAGAAGAACAGCATCTTCAGGAACAGCCACAGCGCCCCGTCCGGCAGGAACGGCACCGGCGACAGCCATCCGCCGAAGAACAGGATCGAGATGAGCGCGCACATGAAGAAGACGCTCATCAGCTCGCCGATCATGAAGAGCAGGAACGGCGTCGAGGAATACTCGACCTGATAGCCCGCGACGAGCTCCGATTCAGCTTCCGGCAGGTCGAAGGGCGGACGGTTCGTCTCCGCGAGCGAGGAGATGAAGAACAGCGCCACCATCGGCAGATGCGGCAGCCAGTACCAGCTCAGGAGCCCGAAGTTGCCGTCCTGCGCCATCACGATGCGGCTGAGGTTGAGAGAGCCCGTCGAGATCAGCACGCCGATGATGATGAGGCCGAGCGAGACCTCATAGGAGATCATCTGCGCCGCCGACCTGAGTGCGCCCATGAAGGGATATTTCGAGTTCGAGGCCCAGCCGCCGATGATAATGGCATAGACGTGCAGCGATGAGATCGCGAAGATGAACAGGATGCCGACATTCATGTCGGAGATCACCCAGCCCGGCGCCCAGGGGATCACCGCCCAGACGATCACCGGCAGCACGAAGCTCACCATCGGCGCGAGGAAGAACAGGATCTTGTCGGCGCCGGCCGGAACCACCACTTCCTTGACGATGTACTTCAGGAAGTCGGCGAAGCTCTGGAGCAGCCCCCAGGGTCCGACGACGTTCGGCCCCCGGCGGATCTGCACCGCGGCCCAGATCTTGCGGTCGGCGTACATGAGGAACGCAAGACAGACGAGGATGAACACCGTCACCAGAAGGCACTGCCCGAGGATCAGGAGAAACAGGCCGAAGCCGCTCGAGAAAAAGCCTTCCATGCCCTACTCCGCCGCCAGGGGACGCGCCCCGTCGCTGGCCAGTTTGGCGAGCTCGGCCATGACCTGGCTCGCCCGCGCGATCGGATTGGTCAGATAGTGAACGCGCGTCTGACCCGCGAAATCGGTCCCGTCCATATCGCCCCTCGCGAGGGGCGTCCATGCGTTTTCCGGCACCTGATCGATGGCCGCGAGATGCGGCGCGGCCTCGAACATGCGCGCGCGGAGCTCTGGCAGCGAATTGAACGGCAGCGTCGCCTCGAGATGCGCGGAAAGCGCGCGGATGATCGCCCAGTTCTCCCGCGCCTCTCCCGGCGGGAAGCCGGCGCGGTTCGCCATCTGCGGCCGGCCCTCGGTATTGACGAAGATGCCGGGCTCCTCGGTATAGGCGGCTCCGGGCAGGATCACATCGGCCCGGTGCGCGCCCCGGTCGCCGTGGCTGCCCTGGTAGATCACGAAGGGACCGTCCGGGATCTCGATCTCGTCGGCGCCGAGGTTGTAGACCACCTCCGCGCCGTCGAGCGCCGCTTCGACGCCGCCCTCGGTCACGAAGCCGAGGTCGAGCGCGCCGACCCGCGCCGCCGCGTCATGCAGGACGAGGAACTTCGCCCCGGATTTCTCGGCGAGCGCCATGGCCGCCGCCAGAACCGCGGCTCCATCGGCCCGGTTCAGCACCGGCTGGCCGATGATGACCACGCCCGGCCCGGCGCCTTCCTCGGGCGGGTTCGCGGCATCGACGAGCTTGGAGAGCTCGGCCGGACCGGCGCCGAGATAGGAATACGGGAAGCTGAGGTCCACCGCCTCGCCGATCATCGTGACCCGCGCGCCCCGGAGCCAGGCCTTGCGGATTCGCGCGTTCAGGACCGGCGCCTCGGCTCGCGGGTTGGCGCCGACGAGATGCACGAAGCTCGCGGTGTCGATATCCTCGATCCGCGCGGTGCCGACATAGGCGGAGCGGTTGTCGGCGGGAAGCGCGGCGCCGGAGGTCCGGCATTCGACCTTGCCGCCGAGTTCGCCGATCAGCGTCTTCAGGGCGAAGATCGCCTCGGTCGGCGCCAGATCGCCGGCGAGCGCCGCGACCTGCTTGCCCTTCATCGCGGTGGCGACGGCGGCGAAGGCCTCGGCCCAGGGCACGGGCGTGAGCCGCCCGTCCTTGCGCACGTAGGGCCGGTCGAGCCGCTGGCGGCGCAAGCCGTCCCAGATGAAGCGGGACCGGTCGGCGAGCCATTCCTCGTTCACGCCGTCATGGTTGCGCGGCATGATCCGCATCACCTCGCGGCCCTTCACATCGACGCGGATGTTGGAGCCGAGCGCGTCCATCACATCGATCGACTCGGTCTTCTTCAGCTCCCACGGCCGGGCAGTGAAGGCATAGGGTTTGGAGGTCAGCGCGCCGACCGGGCAGAGGTCGATGACATTGCCCTGAAGCTCGGAGGTCAGCATCTGGCCGAGATAGTTGGTGATCTCGCTGTCCTCGCCGCGGCCGACCTGCCCCATCTCCGGAACGCCCGCCACCTCGGTGATGAACCGGACGCAGCGGGTGCAGGAGATGCAGCGCGTCATCGAGGTCTTGACCAGCGGCCCGAGGTTCAGGTCGAGCGCCGCGCGTTTCGGCTCGCGGTAGCGCGAGAAATCGACGCCATAGGCCATCGCCTGGTCCTGCAGGTCGCATTCCCCGCCCTGGTCGCAGATCGGGCAGTCGAGCGGGTGGTTGATGAGCAGGAACTCCATCACCCCTTCGCGCGCCTTCTTCACCATCGGCGAGGTGGTCTTGATCACCGGCGGCTGGCCCTCGGGCCCCGGGCGCAGGTCCCTGACCTGCATCGCGCAGGAGGCGGCGGGTTTCGGCGGGCCGCCGACCACTTCGACGAGGCACATGCGGCAGTTGCCGGCGATCGAGAGCCGCTCGTGATAGCAGAACCGCGGGATCTCGACGCCGGCGAATTCGCAGGCCTGCAGAAGCGTCATGGCCGGCGGAACCTCCACCTCCATGTCGTCGATGATGACTTTGCGCAGGTCGCTCATTTGCTCCTCCTAGCCCGCCGGTTTCCCGGCCGGCCCTCTCGCCCGTCCGAAGACGCCCGCTCACGTGCCGCCGACGGTTCCCTCGTCCCGAGCTCGCCGCGACGCTGCCAGACCGCGGCGAGGCAATCGCCCGCCAGCCGTCCCAGTTCGGCGAGGTCGTCAGGAATTGATCCCGTCATCCGATCCGTCTCCCCATCCCGTCCCGGCCTCCGCGCGTCGCCCGCGGAACGCCGGTCCCGCCTATTCCGCCGCCAGCCCGGCGCAGTTCCGGACCCGCCAGAGCCGCGCCTCTCTCAGATGCGACCAGCCGAAGGCGTGATCACTGTTCCCGTTGGCCTCGAGATGCGCGAGCCGCCCTAGCGCCTCGTCGAGGCTCGGGCGATGCCCCTCGGGCACCCACCACATCACGAAATGCTGCTCCCCGAGCACTTCGAACCACTCGGCGCGGCGTTCGTAGAATTGCCGGTGCACCGTGTTCCAGACGAAATGTTCGAGGCTTTCGACGTTTTCCCAGACCGTCAGATTCGAGACGAACCTGGGATCGCCATCGATCTTGATGTCGGTATTGCCGGTGCCGGGCTCGCCTGAGCCCTCCATCATCCAGACGAAACCCGGCATCCGCTTGCCGAGCCCGTTCACCCGGTCGAGCGCGCCCATGAACTCGGCGACACGGGGATCATCCGTGTCAGCGACGAGTCTGCCGATATTGAGCTGCGCCAGATGCATCATCTATTCCGCCGCCACCGCGCTGACGCGGCCCGTGCGTTTCGCCTTGATCCGGTCCTCGATCTCGTTCCGGAAATGCCGGATCAGCCCCTGGATCGGCCAGGCGGCCGCGTCGCCGAGGGCGCAGATCGTGTGGCCCTCGACCTGCTTCGTCACCGAGAGCAGCATGTCGATTTCCTCGACCTCGGCGTCGCCGGTCACGAGCCGCTCCATGACCCGCATCATCCAGCCCGTGCCCTCGCGGCAGGGCGTGCACTGGCCGCAGCTCTCGTGCTTGAAGAACTTGGAGAGGCGCCAGATCGCCTTCACGACGTCGGTGTCCTTGTCCATCACGATCATGCAGGCGGTGCCGAGCGAGGATTTGAGCTCGCGCATGCCGTCGAAATCCATGATCGCCTCGCCGCAGAGCTCCGCCGGAAGTACCGGGCAGGAGGCACCGCCGGGGATGATCGCCTTGAGATTGTCCCAGCCACCGCGAACACCGCCGCCGTGCCTGTCGATCAGTTCCCGTATCGAGATGCCCATGGCTTCCTCGACGACGCAGGGGCGGTTCACATGCCCCGACATCGCGAAGAGCTTGGTCCCGACGTTGTTCGGACGGCCGATCCCGGCGAACCACCCCGCGCCCCGGCGCAGGATCGTCGGCGCGACCGCGATCGATTCGACGTTGTTGACCGTGGTCGGGCAGCCATAGAGGCCGGTATTGGCCGGGAACGGCGGCTTCAGCCGCGGCATCCCCTTGCGCCCTTCGAGACTTTCGAGCAGCGCGGTCTCCTCGCCGCAGATATAGGCGCCCGCGCCGTGGTGCAGGTAGACGTCGAAATCCCATCCGGACCCGCAGGCGTTCGAGCCGAGGAGACCGGCGTCATAGGCCTCGTCGATCGCGATCTGCAGCGCCTCGCGCTCGCGGATATACTCGCCCCGGAGGTAGATATAGGCGGTGTGCGCCCCCATCGCGAAACCGGCGACCAGGCAGCCCTCGATCAGCGTATGCGGATCGTGGCGCATGATCTCCCGGTCCTTGCAGGTCGCGGGTTCGGATTCGTCGGCGTTGACGACGAGGTAATGCGGACGGCCGTCGCTGCCCTTGGGCATGAAGGACCATTTGAGGCCGGTCGGGAAGCCGGCGCCGCCCCGACCGCGCAGGCCGCTCGCCTTCATCTCCTCGATGATCTTGTCGCGGCCGCGCCCGATGATCTCGGCGGTATTGTCCCAGAGGCCCCGCTTGCGCGCGCCCGCGAGCGAGCGGTCGTACATGCCATAGATGTTCGTGAAGATCCGGTCCGTGTCCGCCAGCATGCCTCAGCCCTCATATCCGAGGGCGTCCCCGCGCGGGGCGCCCCGTCCAATTCTCGTACCCCGGGGAGCTCTCCCCCGGGGTCCGGCCCCGGCCGTCAGTGCAGCCCGCCCTGTCCCGAGCGCTTCGGCGCGCCGGCCTCGCCACCCGCGGCCAGAAGCTTCGCCTGGGCGATCCAGTCGTCCCGCGTCGCCCGGCCCGCGAAGCCGCCGAGGCTCTCGTCCACCGACCGCAACTCGTCCGGCCCCCAGGCCGCGATCTGGTCGTAATGGAAATAGCCAAGCTCGTTCAGCGTGCCTTCGAGCTTCGGCCCGACGCCCTTGATCTTCTTCAGGTCATCCGCCGCGCCCTTCGGCGCGGTGAGCGCGGTCGGTCGGTCGGCGTCGGCCGATGCCGCGCCCGAAGACTTCGGCTCACTTGCCCGCGCCCCCGTCTCGGCGGACTTGCCCGTTTCCACAACCTTGCCCGTCTCCGCGGCCTTGGTCGACGGCTCCTCCGACTTCGCCGCCTCCTCCGACTTCACCGCCGGCCCGACCTCCACATTCTCGGTCCCCGCGCTCTCGACTTTCGCCTCCGGAGTTTTCGCAGGCGGGGCTTTCGCGTCCTCGGCCTTCGCCATCTCCGGTCCCGGCGTCTCGGTCCCTGTCGCCCTGGCCTTCGGAGCCTCAGCCTCGGCCTTCGGGGCCTCCGCCTCGGATTCGGGCTTCGCCGGCCTGGTCGTCGCCTCCGCCTTGGCGGCGGCTTTCGACTCCCCGGCCTTCGACTCCACGGCTTTCGACTCCCCCGGCGCCCGGAACGACGCCTCGCGCTTCATCGTCTCCGGTTCCATCGCCTCGGCGAGCGGAGCCGGTTCGGCGATTTCCGCGCGCCCCGTCGGCGGGCTCGCCGTCATGCCCTTGAGCGTCTCGTTCATCGTCTCGAGCGTTTCGCGCGCCGCGCGCATCAGCGGCTCCGTGACCTGCGCCACATCCGCCATGACCTCGGTCGGCGTCGGCACGACATCCCGGCTGCGCGGGATCACCTCGGCCTCGACCGCCTCGGCCCGCTTCGCTCCCGCCTGTTTCGGCGCGGCCTGCTTCCTGGCGGCATGCGTCTCCGGCCCGCCCTTGACATCGGGTGTCCAGCCGGTCGGACCGAACGAGCCCGTCATCATCATCCGCGCCGGGCCGCCCATGCGTTGCATCGCCTGCATCATGCGCAGCGTCATCTGCCCGGCGTACATCGCCGGGGCCATGCTCGTGGCGATCCAGAACGCCGGCCCCGGAAAACCGCGGAAGTCCTTGTCAGCCATGCCTTGACCTCCCTTATTCTTGTTCGCCCGCGCCGCCGGTTCCTTCGGAGACCAGCACGCGAGCCTGTTCAACCCATCTGTCGCGAATGACGCGGCCGTGGAAGCCCTCGAGATTCTCGTCCACCCAGGCGATTTCAGCGTCCGTCCAGGCGGCGATCTGGTCGAAGTGGTAGAATCCCAGCCTGTGCAACAATTCCTCGAGCTGCGGGCCGATGCCCTTGATGATCTTCAGATCATCCGCAGCGCCCGCCCTCGGCGCCTCCAGCCGCTCCGGGGCGACCGGCTCGGGCGTGGCGAAGGAGGCGCGGTCGGCGACCGGCTCCCCGGTGATCCGCGCGATCGTGTCGCCAAGCTGCGTGGCCAGTGCGACCGACGCATTGGCACTCTCGACGCGCTCTCCCTCGGTCAGGGTCGTCGGCCCGTCGAGCGGTTCCGAGGAAAACCGGCCGATCCGCGAGCCCGGCCGCGGCACGGCGCCGGCCGAGAATTCGTCGAGCAGGGCCTCGAAGCTCTCCGCCGTCAGATCCTCGTAGTAATCCTTGCCGATCTGCGCCATCGGCGCGTTCGCGCAGGCGCCGAGGCATTCGACCTCTTCCCAGGAGAACCGGCCGTCGCCCGAGAGCTGATGCGGGTTGGGCGAGATCCGGCGCTTGCAGACCTCGATCAGATCCTCCGAGCCGCAGATCATGCAGGAAGTCGTGCCGCAGATCTGGAAATGCGTCACATTTCCAACCGGTTGCAGCTGGAACATGAAGTAGAATGTCGCGACTTCCAGCACACGGATATCGGCCATGCCGAGCATGTTCGCGATATATTCGATCGCGGGCCGCGTGACCCAGCCTTCCTGTTCCTGCGCCCGCCAGAGCAGCGGGATCACCGCGCTGGCCTGCCGGCCTTCGGGATATTTCGCGATCCAGGCCTTCGCCCAATCCAGATTGGCGGGCGTGAACTCGAAGCTCGAGGGCTGCTCGGGATAGAGACGGCGCAGCATCAGCGGTCAACCTCGCCAAACACGATATCAAGGGAGCCGAGCGCGGCGGCGACGTCGGCGACCATATGGCCGCGGCAGATGTGGTCCATCGCCTGCAGATGCGCGAAACCGGGCGCGCGCAGCTTGACCTTCCACGGCTTGTTGGTGCCATCGGCGACCAGATAGACGCCGAACTCGCCCTTGGGCGCCTCGACGGCGGCGTAGACCTCGCCGGCGGGCACATGGAAGCCCTCGGTATAGAGCTTGAAGTGATGGATCAGCGCCTCCATCGAGGACTTCATCACCTCGCGCCGCGGCGGCGAAATCTTGCCCCGGCTCATCACATCCTCGCCCTCGCATTCGCGGAGCTTGTCCACGGCCTGGAGGATGATCTTGGTGCTCTCGTACATCTCGGCCATGCGGCAGAGGTAGCGATCGTAGCAGTCGCCGTTCTTGCCGATCGGGATCTTGAAGTCGAACTCGTCGTAGCACTCGTAGGGCTGCGCGCGCCTGAGGTCCCAGGTGAGGCCGGAGCCCCGGACCATCACGCCGGAGAAGCCGAGCGACTGGCATTCCTCCTGGCTCACCACGGCGATATCGACGTTGCGCTGCTTGAAGATCCGGTTCTCGGTCAGGAGCCCGTGGATGTCGTCGAGCACGGCGGGGAATGCCTTCGCCCAGGTCTCGATGTCGTCGACGAGATCGCGCGGCAGATCCTGATGCACGCCGCCGGGCCGGAAATAGGCCGCGTGGAGACGCGCGCCGCAGGCCCGCTCGTAGAAGACCATCAGCTTCTCGCGTTCCTCGAAGCCCCAGAGCGGCGGGGTCAGCGCGCCCACGTCCATCGCCTGCGTCGTGACGTTCAGGAGGTGGTTCAGAATCCGGCCGATCTCGCAGAAGAGCACGCGGACCAGCTGGCCCCGGCGCGGCACCTCGGTGCCGGTCAGCCGCTCGATGGCGAGACACCAGGCATGCTCCTGGTTCATCGGCGCCACATAGTCGAGCCGGTCGAGATAGGGCAGGTTCTGGAGATAGGTCCGGCTCTCCATCAGCTTCTCGGTGCCCCGGTGCAGGAGGCCGATATGCGGATCGCAGCGTTCCACGATCTCGCCGTCGAGCTCCAGCACCAGACGCAGCACGCCGTGCGCCGCCGGGTGCTGGGGGCCGAAGTTGATGTTGAAGTTCCGGATCTTCTGTTCGCCGACCATGTCGACAACGTCGTATTTCGTGTCCATGCCGCTATGCTCCCGCCGCGCCTTCGCCGGGCCGCCGACCGAGGGTCGGAGCGGCGCCGACGGTGACTCGAATGCTCACCTCCACCGGGCTCATGCCTTCTTCTCGTCGCCGGGCAGGATATAGTCCGCCCCCTCCCAGGGGCTCATGAAATCGAACTGCCGGTATTCCTGCGTGAGCTTCACCGGCTCGTAGACCACCCGCTTCTGCTCCTCGCTGTAGCGTACCTCGACATAGCCGGTTGTCGGGAAGTCCTTGCGGAGCGGATAGCCGGAGAAACCGTAGTCGGTGAGAATCCGCCTCAGGTCGGGGTGACCGGAGAAGAGGATGCCGTACATGTCGAAGACCTCGCGCTCGAACCAGTTGGCGCAGGGAAACTCGGGTATGATCGAGGGCGCGATGTCATCCTCGCCGACGCGCGCCTTGACCCGGATGCGCTGGTTCAGGTGCATCGACAGGAAGTGATACACGAGGTCGAACCGTTTCTCGCGCGCGGGCCAGTCCACGGCGGTGATGTCGACCAGCGTCGTGAAGCGGCAGTTCGCGTCGGTGCGGAGGTAGTTCACCACCGCCACGATCTCCGAGAGCGGCACCACGAGCGTGAGCTCGCCCACCTCGCTGATCACCTCGACGATCGACGCGGCCTGGCGGCCGGTGGTGATGGTTTCACTGAGTTCGTCGAGCGCGGTTTCGGTTTCCATGTCGTGTTCCCGTCGCGCCTCAGCGCACAATCGTTCCCGTGCGGCGAATCTTCCGCTGGAGTTGCAGGATTCCGTAGAGCAGCGCCTCGGCCGTCGGCGGGCAGCCGGGGACGTAGACATCGACCGGCACCACGCGGTCGCAGCCCCGCACCACCGAATAGCTGTAGTGGTAGTACCCGCCGCCGTTGGCGCAGGAGCCCATCGAGATCACGTAGCGCGGCTCGGGCATCTGGTCGTAGACCTTGCGGAGCGCGGGGGCCATCTTGTTGGTGAGCGTGCCGGCGACGATCATCAGGTCGGACTGCCGCGGGCTCGCGCGCGGCGCGGTGCCGAAGCGTTCGAGGTCGTAGCGCGGCATCGAGGTCTGCATCATCTCGACGGCGCAGCAGGCGAGGCCGAAGGTCATCCAGTGCAGCGAGCCGGTACGCGCCCAGTTGATCGCGGCGGAGGTGGAGGTGACGAGGAACCCCTTGTCCGCCAGCTCGTCCGACAGCATCCGCGCGGCGACTTCCTTGTCCGGGCCGGCCTGGGTCGCCAGCGCGGGGCTCGTCTCAGTCATTCCCATTCGAGCGCCCCCTTCTTCCATTCATAGGCGAAGCCGATGGTCAGCACCGCGAGGAACACCATCATCGACCAGAAGCCGAGGTCGCCCAGATTCTGGAAGCTCACCGCCCATGGGAACAGGAAAGCCACCTCCAGATCGAAGATGATGAACAGGATCGACACGAGATAGAAGCGGACATCGAACTTCATGCGCGCGTCGTCGAAGGCGTTGAACCCGCATTCATAGGCCGAGATCTTCTCGGGGTCGGGATTGCTCACCGCCACGATGACGGCGGCGATCAGCAGAACCAATCCGAGAGCGATCGCGAGGCCGAGGAAAATCAGGATCGGGAGATACTCGCGCAAGAGATCTTCCATGCGTGCCTCCATCTGGTGCTGGGCCTGAGCCAGAACCGGCTCGCGACCTGATCCCGAGGATTATCCGCCGCGCCGCACAACGTCAACATGACCCGGGACGGCGACGGCGCGAATCCATTCATGATTCCGCGGCCAGAATAGCCCAAAAACCCAAGTAAATCTGTCAGATTAATGCCCGGGACTGGTCGTCTTCCGAGCAGGGGCGGGGCCCGGTCAGGACACGCGGCGGAACGCGCCCACCACGCACCGAAGGCCGCGCGAACCGGCACCGGCGGAACTCATGCCAAGCGAGGCGGACCGCCGGAATCCGGCCGGTCTCACAGGGGATTGGCAAGCGGTACGGACGGGCTCGCGCGGCCGGGGCGACGGTTCCGGGCGGGTCGGGTGACCCGCCCGGAATGGCCTCTACTCGGCGGCTTCGGAATAGCTCTCGACCGGCGGACAGGAACAGATCAGGTTCCGGTCGCCGTGCACGTTGTCGACGCGATTGACCGGCGGCCAGTACTTGTCGACGCGGAAGGCGCCCGGGGGGAAACAGGCCTGCTCCCGGCTGTAGGGACGCTCCCATTCGCCCACCAGATCCTCGACCGTGTGAGGCGCGCGGGCGAGCGGATTGTCCTTCCGGTCCATCGCCCCGTCCTCGATCGCCTGGACCTCGGCCCGGATGCCGAGCATCGCCGCGATGAACCGGTCGAGCTCGGTCTTGGGCTCGCTCTCCGTGGGCTCGATCATCAGCGTGCCCGCGACCGGCCAGCTCATCGTCGGCGCGTGGAAGCCGCAGTCGATCAGCCGTTTCGCGACATCGTCCACGCTCACCCCGGCGATTTCCTTCAGGGGCCGGGTATCGACGATGCATTCATGCGCCACCCGGCCATCGCGGGAGTAGAGGATCGGATAGGCTCCGGAGAGCCGCGTCGCGATGTAGTTCGCGTTCAGGATCGCGATCTTCGTCGCCTGCGTCAGGCCCTCCCCGCCCATCATCAGGCAATAGGCCCAGGAGATCACCAGAAGCGAGGGCGAGCCGTATTCGCAGGCCGAGACCGCGCCCGCCCCGTCCGGCGCGCCGGGCAGATAGGGCGCGAGATGCGCCTTGACCCCGATCGGCCCCATGCCGGGACCGCCGCCGCCATGCGGGATGCAGAAGGTCTTGTGCAGGTTCAGGTGACTCACGTCCGAGCCGATGTCGCCCGGCCGGGCGAGCCCGACCATCGCGTTCATGTTGGCGCCGTCGAGATAGACCTGACCGCCCTGCGCGTGGGTGATCTCGCAGACCTCGCGCACCGTCTCCTCGAAGACGCCATGGGTCGAGGGATAGGTGATCATGCAGGCGGCGAGATTGGCCGCGTGCTTCTCCGCCTTGGCGCGGAAATCGGCGAGGTCGATATCGCCGTTCGCCGCCGAGGCGACCACGACGACCTTCATTCCCGCCATCTGCGCGCTCGCCGGATTGGTGCCGTGCGCAGAGGTCGGGATCAGGCAGATGTCGCGATGCCCCTCGCCCCGGGCGCGGTGGTAGGCCCGGATGGTGAGCAGCCCCGCGTATTCGCCCTGCGCGCCCGAGTTCGGCTGCATCGACATCGCATCGTAGCCGGTGATGGCGCAGAGCTTGGCGCCGAGATCGGTGATCATCTCCGAATAGCCGAGCGTCTGGCTCTCGGGCGCGAAGGGATGGATATCGGCGAATTCGGGCCAGGAGAGCGGCATCATCTCGGCGGTCGCATTGAGCTTCATCGTGCAGGAGCCGAGCGGGATCATCGCCCGGTCGAGCGCGAGGTCACGGTCGGCGAGGCGGCGCATGTAGCGCGTCATCTCCGCCTCGGCCCGGTTCAGATGGAAGATCGGATGCGTCAGGTAGTCGCTTGTCCGGAGCAGGTTTTCCGGAAGCCGATATTCATGCGCCAAGCTCCCGTCGGCGATATCGCCGCCGAAGGCGCGCCAGACCGCCTCGGTATGCTCCGGCCGCGTGCGCTCGTCGAGCGCGATGCCGATCTTCGTGGTTCCGACCCGGCGCAGGTTGATCCCCTCGGCGACCGCGGCCCTGAGCACCAGTTCGCGACTTGGTCCGACCTCGACCGTCACCGTGTCGAAGAAGGTATCCTGATCGATCCGGAAGCCGAGACTCTCGAGCCCCTTCACCAGCCGGACCGTCTTGCGGTGGACCCGCTGGGCGATCGCCTTCAGCCCGTCCGGCCCGTGGAAGACCGCGTACATCGAGGCCATGACCGCGAGCAGCGCCTGCGCGGTGCAGATGTTCGAGGTCGCCTTCTCGCGGCGGATATGCTGTTCGCGCGTCTGCAGGCTCAGCCGGTAGGCACGGTTGCCGCGGGCGTCGATCGAGACGCCGACGAGGCGCCCCGGCATCATCCGCTTCAAGGCATCCGTCACCGCCATATAGGCGGCATGGGGCCCGCCGAAGCCGAGCGGCACGCCAAAGCGCTGGGTCGAGCCGATCGCGATATCGGCCCCCATCTCGCCCGGCGGCCGCAGCAGCGTCAGCGCGAGCGGATCGGCCGCGACGCAGGCGAGCGCCGAGGCGGCGTGAAGCGCCGCGATCGGCTCGGCGAAGTCGTGGAAGTCGCCGTGAGTGCCGGGATACTGGAAGATCGCGCCGAAGACCTTCGACGGGTCGAGATCGCTGAACGGATCGCCGACGATCACCTCCCAGCCGAGCGGCTCGGCCCGGGTCCGGATCACGGCGATGGTCTGGGGATGGCACGCATGATCGACGAAGAAGGCCGTCGCCTTCGACTTCGACCCGCGCTCGCAGAGCGCCATCGCCTCCGCGGCCGCCGTCGCCTCGTCGAGAAGCGAGGCATTGGCGACGTCGAGCCCGGTCAGGTCGCAGACCATGGTCTGGTAGTTGAGGAGCGCCTCCAGCCGGCCCTGGCTGATCTCCGGCTGGTACGGCGTATAGGCCGTGTACCAGGCCGGATTCTCCAGGATGTTCCGCTGGATGACGGGCGGCGTTACCGTTCCGTGATAGCCCTGCCCGATCAGGCTCGTCAGCACCTGATTGCGGCCCGCGACATCGCGCAGCCGCCGGAGCACCCCCTGTTCGCTGAGCGGCTTGCCCCATTGGAGCGGTTTTCGCTGACGGATGCTCCCCGGCACCGTCTGGTCGATCAGCGCCTCGACGCTCGGCACCCCGATCGTCGCGAGCATCTCGGCGATCTCCGCCGGGCTGGGCCCGATGTGCCGGCGGTTGGCGAAATCGTACGGGTGGTAGTCTGACTCACGAAACGGCATGACGCCCCCTCAGGCGATGTATTCTTGGTAGGCTTCCTCGTCCATCAGCGAGTCGAGATCGCCCGCGTCGGCGAGGGTCATCTTGAAGAACCAGCCGTTCTCCATCGGATCGTCGTTGACGAGCGCCGGATTGGCCACGATCGCGGTGTTCACCTCGGTGATCACGCCGTCGAGCGGCGCGGAAATGTCGCTCGCCGCCTTCACGCTCTCGATCGTCACCACTTCGTCGCCCTTGATGACGCTGGCGCCCTCCTCGGGAAGCTCGATGAAGACGAGATCGCCCAGCTGCTCGGTGGCGTGCTGGGTGATCCCGACGGTCACCTCCTCGCCGTCCTGGCGCAGCCACTCGTGCTCCTCGGTGAATTTCAGCATGCGTGTCTCCATCTGGGGGGCTCAGCCCCGTTTGTAACCCGGCGTGACGAAAGGAAGCGCGGAAACCGCGACCGGCAAGCGTTTCCCGCGCAGGATCGCCGCCAGCTCGGTTCCGGGCTCGGCGAGGCGGGTCGGCACGTAGCCCATCGCGACGGGCGCGTTCAGGCTCGGGCCGAAGCCGCCGGAGGTGATCCGGCCCACGACCTCCTCGCCCTCGGTGATCTCCACGCTCTCGCGCATCGGCGCCCGGCCCTCCGGCCGCAGCCCGACGCGGCGCCGCGCGGCGCCGGTGGCGAATTCGCCGAGCACTCGCTCCGCGCCGGGGAAACCGCCCGCCCGCGCGCCGCCCGTGCGGCGTGCCGGCTGGATCGCCCATTCGAGCGCGGCCTCGACCGGCGTGGTCTCCCGGTCGATGTCGTGGCCATAGAGGCAGAGCCCCGCCTCGAGCCGCAGCGAGTCACGCGCGCCAAGCCCGATCGGCAGCACGCCCTCCTGGGCGAGCAGCGCCTCGGCGAGCGCGACGGCCGCGCCGGTGGGCACGGAGATCTCGAACCCGTCCTCGCCGGTGTAACCCGAGCGGGAGACGATGGTCTCCGTACCGGCGAGCGCCCCCGTCAGCGTGACCCCGCGGACGTCCATGAAGCGCATCGCCGCGACCTCGGGCGCCAGCGCGGCCAGCGCGGCCTCCGCCGTCGGCCCCTGCAGGGCCAGGAGCGCGCGGTCGAGCGGCTCGATCTCGCAGCTCTCGCCCAGACCCGCCTCCATGAGCGCCGCGTCCGCCGCCTTGCAGGCCGCGTTGACGACGACGAAGAGGTGGTCGCCGCAGTTGGCGAACATGAGATCGTCCTCGATCCCGCCCGCGTCGTTGGTGAAGAGACCGTAGCGCTGGCGGCCCGGCTTGAGCCCGAGCGCGTCGACCGGCACCAGCGCCTCGAAGGCCCGGGCGGCATCGGCGAGATCGCCCGATTTCGGACGCAGGGCGAACTGGCCCATGTGACTCACGTCGAAAAGCCCCGCCGCCTCGCGTGTATGGAGGTGCTCCTTCAGGATTCCCGCCGGGAACTGCACCGGCATCTCGTAGCCGGCGAAAGGCACCATCCGACCGCCGAGCGACACGTTGAGCTCATGCAGCGGCGTGCGCGCCGCGGTTTCGGATTCCGTCTCGGGTCGGGTCCCGGATTCGTTCAAGGTCTGTTCGCCGGACATCGCGTCTCCTCAAGGTCGAGCGCGCAGGTCCAGCGCGCCCATGTCCCGGGGGCCTGCCCCGGCGGGCGCGATCGCGCCTCTCTCCAGAGTTTGGTGCCGGCGGTACCCTTTGCCTGAGAGTTTCCGGGGCGGTTGCTCCTTCGGCACGGCCTCGACCGCTTCTCCCGGTCCGGCGAATACGACCTTAGTGTCGGGGCGATGAGGGCGCAATCGGGAATGCGCTTCAGAGTCGCAGCCGAGTCATCGTAACGTCCGGCTCGTCCGCCATCGACTCCGCCGTGAAGCCGAGCGAGGCGATGAGCCGCTGCATGCCGCGGTTCTGCGCGAAAACCATGCCCTCAAGCCACTCCAGCCCTTCCGCGCGCGCGTATTCGATCAGGATCGTCATCAGCGCCCGGCCCAGCCCGCGCCCGCTCATGTCGCTCCGGACCAGCAGTGCGTATTCCGCCGAGCGCTTGTCGGGATCACAGCTCAGCCGCGACACCCCGGCCATCTCCCCCGAGGGCGCAATGGCGATGAAGGCCATCTCGCGGTCGTAGTCGAGCTGGGTCTGGCGCAGGTCATGCGTCTGGCTGAACGACCGGCGGGGTGCCAGGAACCGCATCCGGATATCCTCGGCCGAGAGATGCGCGTGGAAATCCGGGTAGAGCGTCGCATCGACCGGAAGAATGGGCCGGAGCAGATAGGTCCCGCCCTTGAGCGTGACTTCGCGCCGCCAGCCCGACGGATACGGCCGGATCGCGAGGTCCGGATTCGGCCCCCGGCGGTCGAGATCCTCCGGGTCTATCTCGATACGCGCGTCGAGCGCCGTCACCCCCTCGGCATTCGCCAGCAGCGGGTTCACGTCGAGCGCCCTGAGACAGGGAAAATCCTCGATCAGATGCGAGAGCGCGATCAGCGCGCCCTGGATCGCGGGGAAGTTCGCGGGCGCGATCCCACGCACCCCTTCGAGGAGCCGCGAGATGCGCGTCTGCGAGATGAGATCGGCGGCGAGGCCCGCGTCGAGCGGCGGCAGCGCGATCGCCGTGTCGCGCACGACCGCGACCGTGAGCCCGCCCGCCCCGAAGAGGATGACCGGACCGAAGACCGGATCGTGCGAGACGCCGAGGATGAGCTCGTGCGAGCCCGCGCGATAGATCATAGGCTGCAGCGCGAAGCCTGCGAGCGTGGCGTCGGGCCGGCCCTGGCGCAGCCGGTCGGAGATGCCCTCGGCCGCCGCCACCGCCTCGGCCGGGGTCGCGATCCCGAGCACCACGCCGCCGATCTCGAACTTGTGGGAGATCTGATGCGAGATCACCTTGATCACGATTTTCGGGCTTTCCCGCAGCAGCGCCTCGGCGATGCCGCGCACGGAGACGACATCACGGGCGACGCGCGTCGTGGGCGTCGGGATGCCGTAGGCTGCGATGACCGCCTTCGCCTCGGGCTCCGTCAGCATCCGCCGCCCTTCGCCCGCCGCCTTGGTGATCACCGTCAGCGCGCGCGAATAGGCGCCGTCCGGCGTCGCGCGCTGCGCCTGCTCGGCCTCGCGGTCGGGGACCCGCAGCACCGCCGCCTGCGCCTTGCCCCAGTTCGTGAGATGCGACACCGCCGCCGCCGCCCCGCCGGGATTGTTGTAGGACGCGACCCCGGCGGCGCGCAGGATGCCCCGACCCTGCGCCGCCATCGCGCCGCCGAGCCAGCAGGCGATCACCGGTTTGCCCCCGATCATCCCCCGCGTGACACCGCCCGCCAGCGCGTCGGCCACATCCAGCGAGGAGACCAGACCGGACGGCGTATTCATCGCCATCACGACATCGACGCCCGGATCGGCGGCGACCGCCTCGATCGTCCCGAGATAGTCCTCCGGCGAGGCATCGGCGTTGATATCGGCCGGGTTCGATTCGCTCCAGTCGCGGCCGACCCGGCCGCCGATCGACTCGATCGTCCCGGGGTCGAAAGTCGCGAGCTGCCCCGCGACCTCGCTCAGCCGATCGACCGCGAGCACACCGGCGGCGCCGCTGTTGGTCACGACCGCGAGCCGCGCCCGGTTCAGCGGCCGAAAGCGCGCCACGGTCTCCGCCGCGGCGAACATCTCGGCGAGCCCGCCCACCCGCAGGATGCCGGAACGGCGCAGCGCGGCCTCCACGACCAGGTCCGCGCCCGAGAGCTCGCCGGTATGCGTCGCCGCGGCCCGCGCCGCCGCCGCGCTCCGCCCGGCCTTGATCGCGATCACCGGCTTCAGCCGCGAGACCGCGCGCGCCGCCGAAAGGAACTTGCGCGGCGCGGGAATGCTCTCGAGATAGATGAGGATCGCGCGCGTATGTCCGTCGGCCGCGATGAGGTCGAGGTAATCTCCGATATCCACATCGGCCATTTCGCCGAGCGTCACGAATTGCGAGAAGCCGATCCCGTGCTCCGCCGCCCGTTCGAGCAGCGAGAAGCCGAGCGACGCCGACTGCGTCAGCAGCGCGATCCGGCCCTCCGTCGCATCCATGTGCGCCGTGCTCGCATTGAGCCGCGCGGCAGGCACGATCAGCCCGCCGCTCGACGGCCCGATCACGCGCAGGAGATAGGGCCGCGCGGCGTCGAGCATCCGCTGGCGCTGCTCGGGCGTGAATTTCCCCGCCGTCACGACGGCGATCCGCCCGCCCCGCGCGCCCAGTTCGGCGATCAGCCCCGGCACCGTCTCCGGCGGTGTGGTGATCACCGCGATATCCGGCACTCCGGGCAGCGCGGCCAGATCGGGGAAGCATGGCAGGCCCATGATCTCGGTCCGCCCGGCATCGACGGGCCAGATGCCTCCGGAGAACTCGTTCCTCAGGATGTTCTCGAGAACCACCCCGACGATGGAAGCGGCCTCGTCGCCCGCGCCGATCACGGCGACCGAGCGCGGCATCAGGGCGGGATCGAGGTTACGGACGGTCAAGGCAGGTCCCGGGTCAGGGCGGAGAAGATTCCGCCGCCGGGATCATATGCCACCCGGCGCCGAAGGGCAGGCGTCTTTTTGCCCGCCCCCGGCCTTTTCCATCGCCCGGCGGATCGTGTTAAAGACAGATCCTCCGGAAAGACCCGGAGCGGAGAACGGCGATGAACAGGGCGCTCAGGCTCGGACGGTTCGCGGGCATCGATGTCCATCTGCACTGGACCTTCGCCCTCCTGATCGGCTGGGTGGGCTATGTCTCGTGGCAACGCACCGGCACCGTCGCCGGCGCCGTGGATGGCGTCGTGCTCGTGCTCGGGCTCTTTCTCTGCGTGCTCCTGCACGAGTACGGCCACGCCCTGACCGCGCGCCGGTTCGGGATCGGCACCCGGCGCATCACCCTTCTGCCGATCGGGGGCGTGGCGTTGCTCGAATCGATCCCGAAACGTCCGCTGGAGGAAATCGCGATCGCCTTCGCCGGCCCCGCGGTCAATATCGTCATCGCCGTCCTGCTCTACGCCTGGCTCTCCGCCGGCCTGCCGCCGGGCGCGGGGTTCGTTCCGATCATGCTCCAGGCCAACCTCGCGCTCGCGATCTTCAATCTCATCCCGGCCTTTCCGATGGACGGCGGACGCGTGCTGCGCGCGTTGATCTGGACCCGGGCGCCGATCGCGCGGGCGACCTGGATCGCGGCCTGGGTCGGGCGCGTGATCGCGGTCGGTTTCGCGATCTATGGGGTGATGACCCGGAACCCGATCATCGTGCTCATCGCCGCCTTCGTCTGGTTCGCGGCCGGGGCCGAGGCCCGCGCGGTCGCCGAACGCGAGCGCCGCGCGGCGCTTCGCCGCGCCGAGCGGGCGGCGGCGCGGGCCGTGGCCGCCGGCAGCCTTCCCCCCGGTTCGGAGATCCTCTGATGCACGAGTTGCTCAACGCCTCCCAGATGCGCGCGGCCGATCAGGCGACGATCGCGGGCGGCATTCCCGGAATCGACCTCATGGAGGCCGCCGGCCGCGCTGTCGCCGAGGCTGCCAAGGCGATGGCGCCGGACGGGCTCGTCCTCGTGCTCTGCGGTCCCGGCAACAACGGCGGCGACGGTTTCGTCGCGGCGCGCCTGCTGGCCGAGGCCGGCCGGCCGGTACATCTCGCCTTGCTCGGCCCCCGCGAGACGCTGCGGGGGGACGCGGCGATCGCGGCGGAGCGATGGCACGGTCCGGTCCATCCGGCGAGCCCGGACCTGCCGTCCGCCGCGCTTGTCATCGACGCGCTCTTCGGCGTCGGGCTCGACCGGCCGATCGAAGGTTCGGCGGCGGAGATCGTCGCGGCGGTCAACGCCTCCGCGACGCCCGTGCTCGCGGTCGATGTGCCGAGCGGGCTCGACGCGGACAGCGGACAGCCGACCGGCCCGGTGATCGCCGCCGACGCGACCGTCACCTTCTTCCGCAAGAAGCCGGGTCATCTGCTGGAGCCGGGCCGGAGTCTCCGGGGCACGCTCGAACTGGCCCATATCGGCATCGTGGACGCGGTCCTCGCCGAGACGGGGATCGAGGGCTACGAGAACGTCCCCGCGCTCTGGGACGCCGCCCTGCCCCGGCCGAGCGGCGTCGCGCACAAATATACCCGCGGCCATGTCGCCGTCGTCTCGGGACCCGCCACCCGCACCGGCGCCGCCCGGCTCGCCGCGGAGGCGGCGCTGCGCGCGGGCGCGGGGCTCGTGACGGTCGCGAGCCCCGGTTCGGCCCTGATGGTGAACGCCGCGCATCTGACGGCGGTGATGCTGACGCGGATGGACGGGCCGGAGGATCTCACCGACCTGCTCGCCGACACGCGATACACGGCGGCGGTGCTCGGTCCGGGCATGGGCGCCGGCCCGGCGGAACGGGCCATCACCGAGGCCGCGCTCGCCGCGCGCCCCGCGCTCACGCTCGACGCCGACGCGCTGACCCAGTTCGCCGAGATGCCCGACCGGCTCTTCGCCGCGATCGCCGAACGCGCGGCCCCGGTCGTTCTGACGCCCCATGCCGGGGAATTCGCCCGGCTCTTCCCCGATCTCGCGAAACACCCGCTCAAGACCGAGCGGGCCCGCGCGGCGGCGGCGCGCTCCGGCGCGGTCCTGGTGCTGAAGGGCGCCGATACGGTGATCGCCGCGCCCGACGGACGCCTCGTCATCAATGCGAATGCCCCGCCCTGGCTCGCGACGGCGGGTTCGGGCGACGTGCTCGCCGGGATCACAGGCGGGTTGCTCGCCCAGGGCATGCCGGCGCTCGAGGCGGCGGAGGCCGCGGTCTGGATGCACGGCGCGGCGGCGAACGAGATCGGTCCGGGCCTGATCGCCGAGGACCTCGCGCCGGCGCTCCGCCGCGTCCTGACCGGGCTTTTCAGCCGGAACGGCGCGGCGCTCTGAAGCGCCGGCCCCCGGGCGCCCCGGAACTCAGCCATCGGCACCGGCGGTGACCCGGCCGATGACCGCGTCGATGCTCCGCGCGAAGCCATCGCGGGTGAAGGGCGTCGCGATGGGCGCGCCGGCCCGCGCCACCCAGGGCACGAGCAGATCGAACTCCACCTCGCGCAGCCGCCGGAGGCTGTCGAGGAAGGTTCCGCGGTCGCTGTCCCCGAGCAGCACGCCCCGAAGCTCGCCCTCCGAGACATAGAGGCTGTCGGCGGTGAACAGGCACCTCGCCTCGGGCCCGCGCCAGAGATAGGCGGTGGAGCCCGGCGTGTGGCCGGGGATCGGGATGGCCCGCAGGTCCGGCGCGATCTGCTTCGGCCCGTCGAAGGTTCCGGCGACCGCGACGCGTTTCGCCGCCTCCTCGTGGTCGGCCTGATGGACGTGGACCGGAGTGCCGAAACGCTTGGCGATCGCCCCCGCGCCCAGCATCGCCTCATGCCAGTGGCCGAGCCAGAGCGCCGTCGCCCCGCCCGCCGCCTCCACGGCCTCGCCATTCCTCAGGATGCCGTCGCTGGCGTTCACCAGGACATTGCCGTCCGCGCCGCGCAGCAGGAAGGAGCGCACCACCATCCCGGGGGCGAAGCCCAGTTCCAGCGGATCGCCGGCGAGGAGATGGGCCGTCACGGGCTCGAGGCCCGCCGCCGCCGTGATCGGGGTCGGGGTCGGGGTCGGGGTCGGGGTCATGATCGTGGTCATGTGAGTGCTCCTTGCCTTCGTATCGGGAGCACCTGATATAGAACCTCAACATTGGTTGAGGTCAAGGGGCCCGTCATGACGCGGATCAAGGCGATGCTCACACCGGCGGAGGTGGCGCGACGCGGCGGTGTCGCCGTCTCCGCGCTGCATTTCTACGAGCGCAAGGGACTCATCTCGGCGAGCCGCAGCGACGGGAACCAGCGCCGATACGAACGGGCCGTGCTCCGGCGCGTGGCGATCATCCGCGTGGCGACCGAACTCGGCATCCCGCTCAGGGAGGTGAAGGCCGCCTTCGACACCCTGCCCGCCGAGCGGGTTCCGAACGCGCGGGACTGGGAGCGGATCGCGACGCGCTGGCGCGCGATGCTTGACGAGCGGATCGCGCGCACTGTGGCGCTCCGCGACCGGCTGGCGGGATGTATCGGCTGCGGCTGTCTCTCGGTCGAACAATGCCCGCTCGCCAACCCGCGCGACATCGCCGGTTCGCGGGGCACCGGCGCGGTCGGGCTCTTGCCCGACGCGGCCGGGACGGGGCGATCCGACAGCTGAGCCTCGCGACCGGGCATCCAAACGCCGGTCACGGAGCACCGCCGGCGCGGTTCAATCTTCCGAGCGGCGGGGGCACACGAAGAATGCGCCCTCCCGCCGACCGGAAAGCCGGGCCTCAGTCGAGTTCGAGCTCGATCAGCAGATCCTTCGCATCGACCTGCGCGCCGGGATTCACATGGAGCGCCTTGACCTTCCCGCCCTTGTCGGCGTGCAGCCCGGTCTCCATCTTCATCGCCTCGATCGTGCAGAGCAGATCGCCCGGCTGCACAGGCTGCCCGGCGGAGACGGCGACCGTGGCGATCACCCCCGGCATCGGCGCCGCGACATGCGCCGGATTGCCGGCCTCGGCCTTCGGCCGCTTCGGCGCCGAGGACTGCGCCTTGCGGTCCGGGACGCGGACCGTGCGCGGCTGGCCGTTCAACTCGAAGAAAACCCGGACCTCGCCGTCCTCGTTGGTCTCGCCGAAGGCGGTCAGCCGGATCTCCAGCGTCTTGCCCGGATCGATCTCGACCGAGATCTCCTCAGACGGCTCCATCCCGTAAAGATAGACCGGCGTCGGCAGCGTCCGGACCGGACCGTAGTCGCGATGCCGCGTCATGTAATCGAGGAAGACCTTGGGATACATGAGGTAGCCGCAGAAGTCCTCGTTGTCGATCTCCTCGCCCGCGACCTGGCCTTTCAGATCCCCGAGCATCGTGTCGAGATCGGCGGCCGGCATCACGGCGCCGGGGCGCTCGGTCGAAGCCTGCTCGCCCTTCAGCACCTTCGCCTGCAGATCGGCGGGCCAGCCGCCCGGGGGCTGGCCGAGATTTCCCTTCAGCATGTCCACCACGCTGTCGGGGAAGGCCACGTCGACGCCCGGGTCCTCGACCTCCGCGCGCGTCAGCCCCTGCGCCACCATCATCAGCGCCATGTCGCCGACGACCTTCGAGGATGGCGTCACCTTCACGATGTCGCCGAACATCTTGTTCGCCTCGGAATACATGTGGGCGACTTCGTGCCAGCGCTCCTCCAGCCCCATCGAACGCGCCTGCGCCTTAAGGTTGGTGAACTGCCCGCCCGGCATCTCGTGGAGATAGACCTCGGAAGCCGGCGCCTGCAGCCCCGCCTCGAAGGCGAGGTACTGCGCGCGCACGGCCTCCCAGTAGTCGGAGATCTGGCGGATCGCCTCGATGTCGAGGCCGGTGTCACGCTCGGAATGCTTCAGCGCCTCGACGATCGAGCCGAGGCAGGGCTGCGAGGTGCTGCCCGAGAAGGCGTCCATCGCCGCGTCCACCGCGTCGACGCCCACATCGGCGGCCGCGAGGATGGTGGCGGCCGCGACACCGCTCGTGTCATGGGTGTGGAAGTGGATCGGAAGGCCCACCTCCTCCTTCAGCGCCTTGAAGAGCACCCGCGCCGCGCCCGGCTTCAGGAGGCCCGCCATGTCCTTCAGGCCAAGCACATGCGCGCCGGCGGCCTTCAGCTCCTTGCCCATGGCGACATAGTACTTGAGGTCATATTTCGCCCGGTCCGGGTCGAAGATGTCGCCGGTGTAGCAGATCGCAGCCTCGCAGACCTTGCCGGTGCCGACGACCGCGTCCATCGCGACGCGCATGTTCTCGACCCAGTTCAGCGAATCGAAGACGCGGAACACATCGACCCCCGACTCGGCCGCCTGTTTCACGAAGGCCTCCACGACATTGTCGGGATAGTTCGTGTAGCCCACGCCGTTCGAGGCCCGGAGCAGCATCTGCGTCATCAGGTTCGGCATCGCCGCGCGCAGGTCGCGCAACCGCTGCCACGGGCACTCCTGCAGGAAGCGATAGGCCACATCGAAGGTCGCGCCGCCCCAGCATTCGACGGAGAAGAGCTCCGGCAGCATCCGCGCATAGGCGGGGGCGATCTTGATCATGTCATAGGACCGCATGCGGGTCGCCAGCAGGCTCTGGTGACCGTCGCGCATGGTCGTATCGGTGATCAGCATCTTCTTCTGCGCGAGCATCCAGTCGGCGACGGCCTGGGCGCCCTCCTTCTCGAGAAGCTGCCGCGTGCCGTCCCGAACCGGCTCCTGCTCCATGTCCACCGGCGGTCTGGGCTTGCGCGCCTCCGCCGGCGGTCGGGGCCGGCCGGCGGTCTCCGGATGACCGTTGACCGAGATGTCGGCGACATAGGTCAGGATCTTGGTGGCCCGGTCACGCCGGCTCTCGAACGCGAAAAGCTCGGGCGTCGTGTCGATGAACTTCGTCGTATAGCTGAGATCGAGGAAGGTCGGATGCTTCAGCAGGTTCTCGACGAAGGCGATATTGGTCGAGACGCCCCGGATGCGGAACTCGCGGAGCGCGCGGTCGAGGCGGGCGATCGCCATCTCCGGCGTCGGAGCCCAGGCGGTGACCTTCTCCAGAAGCGAGTCGTAGTAGCGGGTGATGACCGCGCCCGAATAGGCGGTGCCACCGTCGAGGCGGATGCCCATGCCGGTCGCACCGCGATAGGCGGTGATCCGGCCGTAGTCGGGGATGAAGTTGTTCTGCGGGTCCTCGGTGGTGATGCGGCACTGCAGCGCGTGACCGTGGAGCTGCACATCGGCCTGCGTCGGCGCGCCGGTGGCCTCGGCGATGGTCGCGCCCTCGGCGAGCATGATCTGCGCGCGCACGATATCGATTCCGGTGACTTCCTCGGTCACCGTGTGCTCGACCTGGACCCGCGGATTGACCTCGATGAAGTAGAAGGCGCCGGTGTCGCGGTCCATCAGGAATTCGACGGTCCCCGCGCATTCGTAGTTGGCCGCCTGGCAGATCCGGAGCGCCAGGCCGCAGACTTCCTCGCGCTGCGCCTGGTCGAGATAGGGCGCGGGCGCGCGCTCCAGCACCTTCTGGTTCCGGCGCTGGACCGAGCAGTCGCGCTCCCAGAGGTGATAGAGATCGCCGAACTGGTCGCCGAGGATCTGCACCTCGACATGGCGCGCGTTCAGGATGAGCTTCTCAAGGTATCCCTCGCCGTTGCCGAAGGCGTTCAGCGCCTCGCGCCGGCCTTCGAGCACCTTGCTCTCCAGCTCCTCGGGACCCATGATCGGCCGCATGCCCCGGCCGCCGCCACCCCAGGAGGCCTTGAGCATGAAGGGATAGCCGACCTCATCGGCCATCCGGCGCACTTCGTCCATGTCGTCCGGCAGGACCTCGGTCGCGGGGACGACCGGAACACCGGCGGCGATCGCGACCTTGCGCGCGCTCGCCTTGTCGCCCAGCATCCGCATCGTCTCGGCCTTCGGACCGATGAAGGTGATCCCGGCAGCGACGCAGGCATCGACGAGATCGGGGTTCTCGGAGAGCAGGCCGTAGCCGGGGTGGATCGCATCGGCGCCGGCCATCCTGGCGACGCGGATGATCTCGGGGATCGACAGATAGGCCGCGACCGGCCCCAGACCTTCGCCGATGCGGTAGGCCTCGTCGGCCTTGAACCGGTGCAGGCCGAGCTTGTCCTCCTCGGCGAAGACCGCGACGGTCCGCTTGCCCATCTCGTTCGCGGCGCGCATCACCCGGATGGCAATCTCACCGCGGTTCGCGATAAGGATCTTCTTGAAGCTCTTCATGGATGAACAGTCCCCCGGACAGATGGCCCCCGGACATGTGGGTGCGACGTACCATTGGTAGACCACCGCGGCGCAGCATACAATCGCGCCTTATGTGCAAGGCCCGAAGGTCCCGGTGTCCCGTCCCGGCGCTCGACACGCCCGGTCCCGGTGTCCCGTCAGCTCATGGGCTCAGCGTTCGGTCAGCTTGAGCTCGATGCGGCGGTTGCGAGCCAGGGCCGCGGCGGAGGTCCCGGCGTCGATCGGCTGGTACTCGCCGAACCCCGTGGCCGCGAGCCGGCCGGCCGGCATCTCCTCGGCCTCGATCATGTAACGCACCACCGAGAGCGCGCGCGCCTGGCTCAGTTCCCAGTTGTCGCGGAACGGGCCGGAGGCGCCGACCGGCCTGCGGTCGGTATGCCCGTCGACACGCAGGATCCAGTCGATCTCCGGCGGGATCTCGTCCATGATGCCGCGGATGACGGAGGCGACCCGCGCCACCTGCTCCCGACCCTCGGAGTTGAGGTTGGCTGAGCCCGGCGCGAAGAGCACTTCCGAGGGGAAGACGAACCGGTCTCCGACCACCTCCACCCCCTCCTGCGAGCCGAGAATGTCGCGCATCCGGCCGAAGAACTCCGAGCGGAAATGCTCCAGATCCCGCGCCTCGGCCTCGAGCCTCAGGCGTTCGCGCTCCTCCAGATCGGCGCGCGCGGCCTGTTCGGAGGCGACCTTGGCGAGCGCGGCGTTGAGATTGGCGCCGAGCGTCTCGATCTGCACCTGGCTTTGCGCGTCCTCCTCGCGCGCCGCGTCGAGCAGCCCCTGCAGCGCGGTGAGCTGGTCGCGCAACTGCGCGGTCTGCTGGTTGAGGAGCGCGATCTGGCGCTGGCCCTCGGCTGAGACCGCCTGCTGGTCGGAGAGCAGCGCGCGGGCCTGGGCGAGCTCCGCCGCCCGCCGCTCGGCATCGTCGAGCGCCTGGGCCTGATCGGTCGAGAGCGCGTCGCGCGCCGCCTCGGCGGCGGCGAGCAGTGTCAGCGTCTCCTCGGCCTTCCGCCGCTCCTCCTCGAGGCGCATGTTCATCGCGGTCAGCGCGGCGGAACTCTCGTCCAGCTCGCTCCTGAGCCCCGCCGCCTCGGATTCCACGGCCGCCAGCCCTTCCCCGAGCGTGGTGTTCTGGGCGAGCAGATCGGTGATCCGCGCCTCGGCGGTCGCGGGCTGTTCGCGCAGCGTCGCGACCAGCGCGGTCTGCGTGTCGGCCCGACTCCGCTCCAGCCCGAGCGCCTCGCCGAGATTGGCGACCTGCGCCGAGAGGCTCTCGATGTCGTCGCGCTGGCCGCTGATCGTGTCTCTCAGCACGAATTGCACGATCATGAAGATCGACAGCACGAAGAACAGGATCATCAGCAGCGCGGCCATCGCATCCACGAAACCCGGCCAGATCGTGCCATGGAACCGGTTGCCGCGGACCCGAAGCGCCATGCGTCAGATCCTCCCCCTGGGCCCCAACCCGCGCAGCGCATCGGTCAGCGCGGCGAGATCCTGCCGCATCTCGGCGACGAGATCCTGCCGCCCGGCGGAGAGGTCCTCGAGGATGCGGAGCACTTGCGTGTCGATCGAACGCAGCCGCGCCCGGGTCTCGGCGTCGAGCCGCCCGGTCTCCTCGTCGCGCGCGCTCAGAAGCTCCGCGACGCGCTCCTGCGCCCCGGCGATCCGTTCCATCACCGCGCGATCGGCCGCGCGCGCGTCGGGCGAGGCCATCGCCTCGGCGAGCGCGGCGACCCGCGCATCGCTCGCCTCCGCCCGCGAGACCATGCGGTCGATCATCTCGCGCAGCGACTCGATCTGCCCGGCGGTATGTTCCAGCACGGCGAGCACATTGCCCGCGTTGACCTCGTCGCCATCCATCCCCGGCAGGCCGACCTTGGTGATCGAGGAGAGCCATTCCTCCAACTCGCGGTAGAATCTCCCCTGGCCGTGGCCGGTGAAGAGATCGAGCAGGCCCACGACGAGCGACCCCGCGAGCCCGAGCAGCGATGAGGCAAAGGCCGTGCCCATGCCGCCAAGCTGGCCTTCGAGGCCGGCCATCAGCCCCTCGAAGACCGAGACGGCGCTCTGGCCCTCGCTGGGCGCGAGGCTCCGGATCGTGTTCACGACTTCCGGAACCACGGTCGCGAGCCCGTAGAAGGTGCCGAGAAGGCCGAGGAAGATCAGCAGATTGATGAGGTAGCGCGTCAGGTCGCGCTGCTCGTCGAGGCGGGTGGCGACGGAATCGAGGATCGAGCGCGTCGAGGTCGAGGTCAGCGCCCGCCGCGCCCGCCGCTCGCTCAGGAGCGCCGCGAGCGTCGCGAGCAGTCCGGGCGCCTTGTTGAATTCATGTCCCGGCCGGTCGAGCGCGAAATTCTCGATCCAGCTCACCGAGGCGATGAGGGTCGCGACCTGCCAGAAGCAGGAGGCGACGCCGATCAGGAAGACGCAGGCGATGAAACCGTTGAGCCAGGGCGAGGCGAGGAAGACCGGCTTGACCTCGGGAAAGAGCAGGATCGCGAGGCCGGCCACGAGGCCGAGCACGATCAGCATCATCACGATCTGGCGCACCGGCTGCGAGAAGCGGGGGCGCGGAGCCTGCGGCTGGCGGGTTCGAAGCTCCTTTTTCGCGACCATCCGCGTTCACTCTCCTGCTCGCCGGCGGGGGTTTTCCCTCACGCGGGCGCGAGACTACTTCGCCGCCGCGGGCATTCCAACCGGCTTCGTGGAAATCGGTGAACGCCGCCAATCCGTTGTGTGTCGGAGTGTGTCCCGAAGCCGGCACCGGGGGAGGCCCGGGGCCGTCGGGGCGGCCCGCCGGAGCGCGCAACGCGGATGCCGGCGGAACGTCTCGCCCCCGCGCCAGTGGCCTGGCGCGGGCGCGTCGGGCGCGTCAGCCCTTGCTGCGGTTGCGGATCTGGAAGTTGTCGAAGCTGTATTCCGCGACCTGGTACCAGAGATAGCCTTCGCTCCGGTACGCCTTCATGCTGTCCCAGATCTGCTTGAAGTCGGCGTTGGAGGCCGAGATCTCCTCATAGACCTCGTTCGAGGCGGCGAGCGCGGCTTCGAGCACATCCTGCGGGAAGGCCTTGAGCTGGGCGCCGCCGGCGATCAGGCTCCGGAGCGCGGCCGGGTTGCGCGTGTCGTAGCGGGCCATCATGAACGTGTTTGCATAGGCGCCCGCGTTGATCATGATCGACTTGTAGTCCTCGGGCAGCTCGTTCCACTTGTCGAGGTTGATGAAGAAGTGGATCGTCGGGCCGCCCTCCCAGAAGCCGGGATAGTAATAGTACGGCGCGACCTTGTTGAAGCCGAGCTTCTGGTCGTCGTACGGCCCGATCCACTCGGCCGCGTCGATCGTGCCGCGCTCGAGCGAGGGATAGATGTCGCCGCCCGGGATCTGCTGCGGCACGACTCCGAGCTTCTCCATCACGCTGCCGGCGATGCCCGCGATACGCATCTTGACGCCCTGGAGATCGGCGACCGAACCGATCTCCTTGCGCCACCAGCCACCCATCTGGACGCCGGTGTTGCCGCCCGGAATGCCGAAGATGTTATGCTTCGCGTAGAAGGCGTTCAGCATGTCGTTGCCGCCGTTCTCGTAAAGCCAGCCGTTCATCAGCCGGGCGTTGAGCCCGAACGGCACGGCGGTTCCGAGCGCGAAGGTCGGGTCCTTGCCCCAGTAGTAGTAGGAGCAGGTATGCGCCATCTCGACCGTGTTGGTGCCGACGGCCTCGGCGGCCTGCGGCGTGGGCACGATCTCGCCCGCCGGGAAGACCTGGATCTCGATCTTGCCGCCGGACATCGCCTTGCACTGCTCGGCGAAGACCTCCGCCGCGCCGAAGATCGTGTCGAGCGAACGCGGGAAGCCGGATGTCAGCCGCCAGCGAACCGTCGGCGCCTCCTGCGCGATGGCCGGGGCGGCGAGTGGCGCGGCGATCGCGGCCGCCGCGCCGCCGGTCGCGGCGCCTTTCAGGAATTTGCGTCGTTCCATGGAAGTCCTCCCAGGGTTGCGACCCCGGCCTCAATTGGCCGGGTCGGAGAAGTCGGGCGCGGCCGGATCGAGACCGGGCAGCGGAGCGTCGGACGGCGCGTCGAGGCCGGGCAGACCCCCGCCCCCCGGCGCGTCGAGGCCGGGCAGGATCAGGTTGTCGAGTTGCTCCTGCACCACCGAAGGATCGAGCTCCGTATGCTCGCCCACGAAATAGGTGACCACCTCGGGGAAGAAGACGAGGATCGCGACCAGCGTGAGCTGGAGACAGATCCACGGGATCGAACCCCAGTAGATGTCGCGGCTCTTCACCTCGGGAGGCGCGATGCCGCGGAGATAGAAGAGCGCGAAGCCGAAGGGCGGGTGCATGAACGAGGTCTGGATGTTGGCGCAGAGCAGCAGGCCGAACCAGATCATGTTGATGTCGAGCGCATGCGCCGCGGGCAGCAGCAGCGGCACCACGATGAAGCAGATCTCGAAGAAATCGAGGAAGAAGGCCAGGAAGAAGACGAAGACCATCACGAAGATCAGGAACCCCGTGCGTCCGCCCGGCAGGCTCGAGAGCAGATGCTCGATCCAGCGGCCGCCGTTCACGCCCTGGAAAACGAGGCTGAACACGGTCGCGCCGATCAGGATGAAGACCACCATCGAGGTGATCCGCGCCGTCGTCTTCATCGCCTCCCACATGACCGGGACCGAGAAGCGGCGATGCGTGATCGACAGCAGGATCGCGCCGCAGGCGCCCATGGCGCCGGCCTCGGTCGGCGTGGCGAGGCCGAGGAAGATCGTGCCGAGCACGAGGAAGATCAGCACGAGCGAGGGCACCATGCCCTTGGCGACCTTGAGCGCCAGCGCCCAGCCCCGGAGCGTGCGCGCCTCCTCGGGCAGAGGCGGGACCAGCGATGGGCGGAAGATCGCGAGGAAGAGCACGAAGAGCATGAAGAGCGAGATCTGCAGGATCGAGGGCCCGACCGCGCCGAGATACATGTCGCCCACCGAGACGCCGAGCTGGTCGGCGAGGATGATGAGCACGAGCGAGGGCGGGATCACCTGGGCGATCGTGCCCGAGGCCGCGATCACGCCGGTGCCGACGCGCATGTCATAGCCGTACTTCAGCATCACCGGCAGCGAGATCATGCCCATGGCGATGACCGAGGCCGCGACCGTGCCGGTCACCGCGCCGAGAATCGCGCCGACGAGCACGACGGCGAAGGCGAGACCGCCCGGGAAGGCGCCGAAGAGCTGCCCCGCGCCTTCGAGCAGATCCTCCGCGAGCCCGCTTCGCTCCAGCACCGCGCCGAGGAAGGTGAAGAACGGAATCGCGAGCAGCAGGTCGTTCGACATGATGCCGAAGGTCCGGTACGGCAGCGCCTGCAGGAACTCCGGCCCGAAATAGCCGACCTGGATCGCCAGGAAGCCGAAGAAGAGCCCGAGCGCGGAAAGCGAGAACGCGACCGGGAAACCGTAGAGAAGGAACAGGACGAGGCCCGCGAACATCGTGGGGGCCATAAAGCCGTAGTCAAGCATTCACAGGGGCCTTTCCCGGATTGCGCCGCGACGTCACTGGACGGGTCGCTCGTATTCGAGCGTCTCGTCGCCATCACCGCGCAGCCCGGCGATACGCTTGATGAGTTCCGACAGCCCCTGCAGCAGGACGAGCGCGAGACCGAGCGGGAGCAGGAACTTCACCGGCCAGAGGACTGTGCCCCCGGCATTCGACGAATGCTCGTTGCTGAGATAGGAGGTCATGAAGAATTCCCAGGCGAAGAAGCTCATGATCGCCATCGACGGGAACAGGAATGCGACGATCCCGAACACGTCGGTCCAGAGCTTGCCCCGGTGCGAACGGCTTCCGTAGAGCAGGTCCACGCGGACATGCTCGTTCATCTTGAGCACCTGCGCCGCGCCGAGCAGGAAGATGCCCGCGAACATCTGCCACTGGACTTCGAGCCAGGCGTTGGAACTCATGTTGAACAAGTATCGCAACATCGCATTCGTCGCGCTCGTCAAACAACTGAGCAGGACAAGCCCGGCCGAGATCCATCCGAAGAACAGACTTATCCGGTCAATGACACCGGAAAGGCGCATAAGGCCTTTCATGGAATTTCCTCTTCTTCCGTCGCGATCAAGCCCGACCGAAATTCTCGCAAGCTAGGTAGCGGGGGAAATTGTTCGCCGCAATCCGTTTTCGAGAGTCTTACCTTCACGCAGGTACGCGATTGCCGTGGCTTTAATCATTCGCTCGCCGGTCGCGCATTCGACGCGCATCCCGCGATCCCCAACGCGACCCTCGGGCACACGGGAACACGAAGCCCGCGATCCGTCAAGCGGGCGGAGGCACCGTTCACCTTGATTCGCGCGTCAAATCCGCGCGGCTCCGAGCGGGGTCACAATACGTCGCCCAAAGCTCTCCTCGCGACACAAAAATCCGCCCGGGGAGCCTTTCAGGTAATTTTCGGCGCGGGGCGTGGTTGACCTTCGACCCTTGTGCTCCTAAGAGCATCCGCGGAGGACCCTATGACCGGACAACTCGTAATCGTAGGAAGGCGCGGAGACTCGGTGGGGCGATAGCCTCGGCCGACAACGCCGCGCCATCGCCCCCCTCCCGAGGGGGTTTTTTTATGGCCCGAGGACTCGATAAAAGCGACGGAGACGGAAAATGACCCGCCAGATGACAGGCGCGCAGATCGTGATCCAGGCCCTGAAGGATCAGGGTGTGGACACCATTTTTGGCTATCCGGGTGGCGCGGTACTTCCGATCTACGACGAGCTGTTCCAGCAGAACGACATCCGGCACATCCTCGTCCGGCACGAGCAGGCGGCGACGCATGCCGCGGAAGGCTATGCCCGCTCGACCGGCAAGCCCGGAGTCGTCCTCGTCACATCCGGACCCGGCGCGACGAATGCCGTCACCGGCATGACCGACGCGCTGATGGATTCGATTCCGATGGTCGTGCTCACGGGGCAGGTTCCGACCTTCATGATCGGCAACGACGCCTTCCAGGAGGCCGACACCGTCGGGATCACCCGCCCCTGCACCAAGCACAACTGGCTGGTGAAGGACACGGCCGGTCTCGCGACGACGATCCACGAGGCGTTCCATGTCGCGACCCATGGCCGGCCGGGGCCGGTCCTCGTCGACATTCCGAAGGACGTTCAGTTCGCGACCGCCGGGTACCAGGGTCCGGAGAAGGCCCGCACCTCGCATTATCAGCCGCGCACCAAGGCCGATCCGGAGGCGATTCTGGCCGCGGTCGAAGCGATCGAACGCGCCGAGCGTCCGATCCTCTACACCGGCGGCGGGATCATCAACTCGGGGCCCGCCGCCAGCCAGTCGCTGCGCAAGCTGGTCGAGGCGACGGGCTTTCCGATCACCTCGACTCTGATGGGGCTCGGCGCCTATCCGGCGAGCGGCGAGCGCTGGATCGGCATGCTCGGCATGCACGGCTCCTACGAGGCGAACTGGGCGATGCATGACTGCGACGTCATGCTCTGCCTCGGCGCGCGGTTCGACGACCGGATCACTGGCCGCACCGACGCGTTCAGCCCGAATTCCTTCCGCGTCCACGTCGATATCGACCCGTCGTCGATCAACAAGAACATCCACGTCCACGTGCCGATCACGGCGGATGTGGGCTCAGCGATCGACGACATCCTCGCCCTCTGGCAGGAGCGCGGCGCGAAGACCAACTCCGCGGCCGTCGCGAAGTGGTGGGATCAGATCGGGGCCTGGCGCGCGAAGGACTGCTTCGCCTACCGCGGCTCCGACAAGGTCATCAAACCGCAATACGCGCTGCAGCGGCTAGAGGCGCTGACGAAGGACCGCGACCGCTACATCGCGACGGAGGTCGGCCAGCACCAGATGTGGGCCGCGCAGTATCTCGGTTTCGAGGAGCCGAACCGCTGGATGACGTCGGGCGGGCTCGGGACCATGGGCTACGGCTTCCCCGCCTCGATCGGCATCCAGATCGCCCATCCCGACGCGCTGGTCATCAATATCGCGGGCGAGGCTTCCTGGCTCATGAACATGCAGGAGATGGGCACGGCGGTGCAGTTCCGCCTGCCGGTCAAGCAGTTCATCCTGAACAACGAACGGCTCGGCATGGTGCGCCAGTGGCAGGAACTGCTGCATGGCGAGCGCTATTCGGCGTCCTGGTCGGAATCCCTGCCCGATTTCGTGAAGCTCGCCGAAGCCTTCGGCGCCAAGGGCATCCGCTGCGAGAACCCCGCCGATCTCGACGCGGCGATCCAGGAGATGCTGGACCATCCCGGCCCGGTCATCTTCGACTGCCTGGTCGAGAAACACGAGAACTGCTTCCCGATGATTCCGTCGGGCAAGGCGCATAACGAGATGCTGCTCGGCGAGGACGCGACCCAGGGCGCCATCGGCGCCACCGGCGCGGTTCTGGTCTGAAGCGAGGAGACGGCGATGAACGCGCTACATCTGAAGAAGGGTGCCTCGAGCCACAGCGCCTATGACCTGCGCAACCCGCTCGGGGACCAGAACGAGACGCATACGCTCTGCGTGCTCGTGGACAACGAGGCGGGGGTGCTCGCCCGCGTCATCGGGCTCTTCTCCGGCCGGGGATACAATATCGAGAGCCTGACCGTGGCGGAGACCGACCACCTCGGGCACCGCTCGCGCATCACCATCGTCACCACGGGGACGCCGGCGGTGATCGAGCAGATCAAGGCCCAGCTCGGACGGCTCGTGCCGGTCCATCAGGTGAACGACCTGACCGTCGAGGGTCCCGCGGTGGAACGCGAACTCGCGCTTATCAAGGTCGCGGGCGAAGGCGAGAGGCGAGTGGAGGCCATGCGCCTCGCCGACGTGTTCCGGGCGCGCGTGGTCGATACGACTCTTGAGAGCTTCGTCTTCGAACTGACGGGCGGGCCGAAGAAGGTGGACGCCTTCATCGACCTCATGCGCCCGCTCGGGGTGGTCGAGGTGGCCCGCACGGGGGTCGCGGCGATCGCGCGCGGCGGCTACGCCCCGGATTGATCCGGCCGGCATCCGATCCCTGACGCCGGGGCGTCGTTCGCCGGGGGAACATATCATCCGGCACCAGACAGAACGGCGCGTCCAGGCGCGCCGTCAGATCCGAGATGAACTCCAGCCAGACGCGCCCGGAACTTCCGCGGGGGTGCCAGCTTCGCCTGCCTGAATGGAATCAGGAGGTCTTCGCGCGATCGACATGGCCCAGATCGCGCTCCGGGTCGATCCGGTCGCGGACGAGCCGTTTGAGCGTCCGGCTGTCAGGGAAGCCGCCGTCGCGTTTGCGCTCCCAGATGAGATCGCCGTCGAGATGGATCTCGAATGTGCCACCATGGCTCGGGACCAGCGTGACGGAGCCGATCTCCTCGCCGAAGGTCGAGAGCAGTTCCTGCGCCATCCAGGCGGAGCGGAGCATCCAGTCGCACTGCGTGCAATAGGCGATGCGGATCGCGGGTTTCGACCCTGGTTCCATCGTTTCAGCCATCATTCCCCTCCGGCGCGCCGTAGCCGCCACCGCCCGGCGTCTCCAGCCAGTAGGTGTCGCCCGCAGCGACCTCGGTCTTGTCGGCGGAGGCGAGTTCATCCACCGCGCCATCCGCCCGCGCGACCCGCGTGCGCCCGGGCCCGCCCGGCGCGCCGCCGTCGAGCCCCGGCGGCGGCACGACGCGGTGCCCGGAGAGGATCGCGACCGTCATCGGCTCAAGGAACCGGACCCGCCGCGTCACCCCGTCGCCACCCCGCCAGCGCCCCGCCCCGCCCGAACCTTCGCGGATCGAGAATTCGTCGAGCACCACCGGGAAGCGCCATTCGAGCACTTCCGGATCGGTCAGGCGCGAATTCGTCATATGGCTGTGCACGCCGCTCGTCCCGCCGTAGCCCGAGCCGTCGGAGAACCGTCCCGCGCCGGTGCCGCCGCAGATCGTCTCGTAGTACTGGTATTTCGCATTGCCCCAGGTGGTGTTGTTCATCGTCGATTGCGCCGCCGCCTGCACGCCGAGCGCGAGGAAGAGCGCCGAGGTCACCGCCTGGCTGGTCTCGACATTGCCCGCGATCACCGCCGCCGGATACTCGGGGCTCAGCATCGTGCCGGGCGGCAGGATGACCTCGAGCGGCTTCATCACGCCTTCGTTCATCGGGATCGCATCATCGACGAGGCAGCGGAAGACGTAGAGCACCGCCGCCCGCGTCACCGGCTCGGGCGCGTTGTAGTTGGTCGCAAGCTGGGCGGTCGTGCCGGTGAAATCGATCACCGCCGAGCGCGCTTCGCGGTCCACGGTGATCCTGACCCGGATCTCGCGCGGCGCGCCGTCGAAATCTGGGTCCATCTCATAGACATATTCACCGTCGCGGAGCGCGCCGATCGCGCGGCGCACGCTTTCCTCGGCATTGTCCTGGACATGGGCCATATAGGCCTGAACCGTCGCGAGGCCGAAATGCCCGACCATCCTGCCCAGTTCCTCCGCCCCGCGGGCGCAGGCCGCGACCTGGGCGCGCAGATCGGCGAGGTTCACTTCCGGAGAACGCGCGGGATAGCGGGCGGAACCGAGAAGCGCGCGTGTCTCCTCGTCGCGGAACCAGCCGTCATCGACCAGCAGCCAGTTGTCGATATAGGCGCCTTCGTCGTGGATGTCGCGACTATCGGGCGGCATCGAGCCGGGGGTGAGCCCGCCGACATCGGTGTGGTGGCCGCGGGCCGCGACGTGGAACAGCACCTCCTCGCCCGCCTGATCCCAGACCGGCGCGACCACGGTGATGTCGGGCAGATGCGTGCCGCCGTTATAGGGCGCGTTCAGCGCGAAGACCTGGCCGGGGCGCAGCTCCGGGTTCTGCGCGATGATCGCCTTGACGCTCGCGCCCATCGAGCCGAGATGCACCGGCATATGCGGCGCGTTGGCGATCAGGTCGCCCTTCGCATCGAAGACGGCGCAGGAGAAATCGAGCCGTTCCTTGATCGTGACGCTCGCGGCGGTGTTCTCGAGCACCGCGCCCATCTGTTCGGCGATCGACATGTAGAGGTTGTTGAAGACTTCGAGCAGCACCGGATCGGCCTTCGTCCCCAGCGCCTCGCGCGCGGGCCGGGCCTCTATCCGGCGAAGTTCGACATGATCATGCGCGGTGATCCGCGCCCGCCAGCCGGGCTCGATCAGGATCGAGGTATGCGGCTCGACCAGGACCGCGGGGCCGGTCAGCCGGTCGCCGGGGCGGAGCGCCTCGCGCCGGACGAAGCGGGTTTCCTGCCATACGCCGGCGAGAAAGACCGGCGCCGTGGTCGCCGTCTCATAGGCCGCCTCGGGGCGCTCCGCCTCGCCGGCCGCGGTTTCCGTGAGATCGGCGGCGTCGCCAATCGCCTCGGCCTCGACCGAATCGATGACGAGCGGCCTCTCGCCCGGATCGAAGCCGAAGCGGGACCGGTGCGCGGCGGCGAAATTCTTTCGCATCGCCTCGACCGCGGCGAAATCGACCGGAAGCGCCGCGTCGGTGCCCTGGACCTTGAGCCGGACGCGGCGCTCCAGTGCGATCCGCTCGCCAGGTACACCCTGCCCCGCGACCTCCGAGCGAACCTGCTCCCCGAGCGCCGCGAGACGATCTTCCGCCACCTTCGCCCCCTCGGCGTCGAGCACCGCCTCGACCGCCTCCGCCCGCGTCGCGCGGATGTCGGCGAGGCCCATGCCGTAGGCCGAGAGCAGCGAGGCCATCGGATGGATCAGGCAGACCTCCATCCCGAGCGTATCGGCGATGGCGCAGGCGTGCTGCGCGCCCGCGCCGCCGAAGACGGTCAGGCAGTATTCGGTCACGTCATAGCCGCGCTGGACGCTGATCTTCTTGATCGCATTGGCCATGTTCTCGACCGCGATCCGCAGGAACCCTTCCGCGACCTCCTCCGCGGGCTTGCCGATCTCCCCCGCCAGCGCCTCGAACTTCGCGCGTGTCGCATCGAGATCGAGCGGCTGATCGGCGTGCGGGCCGAAGATCGCCGGAAAGAACTCCGGCCTGAGCCGCCCGGTCAGCGCGTTGGCGTCGGTGACCGCGAGCGGCCCGCCCCGGCCGTAGCAGGTGGGCCCCGGATTGGCGCCGGCGCTCTCGGGACCGACGCGCATCCTGGCCCCGTCGAAGGTCAGGAGCGAGCCGCCGCCGGCGGCGACGGTGTGGATATGCATCATCGGGGCGGTAACGCGCACGCCCGCGATCTCGCTGTGGAGCACGCGTTCGAATTCGCCGGCGAAGTGGCAGACATCGGTCGAGGTGCCGCCCATGTCGAAGCCGATGATCTTCTCCTGCCCACCGATCTCGCTGGTGCGGACCGCGCCCACGACGCCGCCCGCGGGGCCCGAGAGGATCGCGTCCTTGCCCTGGAACAGCGTCGCGTCGGTCAGCCCGCCCGAGGATTGCATGAACATGAGCCTGCCGCGAACATCGCCATCGAAGGCCGCCGCCACCCGGTCGATGTAACGGCGCAGGATCGGCGAGAGATAGGCGTCGACGACGGTCGTATCTCCCCGGCTCACCATCCGCATGAGCGGGCTCACCTCATGGCTGACCGAGACCTGGGTGAAGCCCGCGGCTCGCGCGAGTTCCGCCGCCTTCGCCTCATGCGCCGGGTGGCGGTAGCCGTGGATGAAGACGATGGCGCAGGCGGTCGCGCCCCGTTCCCGCGCCCCGGCCAGCGCATCCGCGAGATGCGCCGTGTCGAGCGGTGTTTCCACCGTGCCATCGGCGCGCACGCGTTCGCGCGCCTCGATCACCTCGGAATAGAGCATCTCCGGCAGCACGATCTCGCGGTCGAAGAGCCGCGGCCGGTTCTGATAGCCGAGCCGAAGCTGCTGCCCGAGCCCCCTGGTCGAGACCAGCACCACCGGTTCGCCCTTGCGTTCGAGAAGCGCGTTCGTGGCGACGGTCGTGCCCATCTTGACGCTGGCGACCCGCTCGGCCGGGATCTTTTCCGCCGGATCGAGACCGAGGAAGCCGCGGATGCCGTGGAGCGCGGCGTCCTCGTATTGTTCCGGATTCTCCGACAGGAGCTTGGCGCGATGGAGGCGCCCCCCGGGATCGCGGGCGACAATATCGGTGAAGGTGCCCCCGCGGTCGATCCAGAAATCCCAGGTGTCCATCTTTCCTCCCACCTCGACAGCCCCGCGCGGGCCGCCTATGCGGGGGTATTCGACGGAGCTTCGCGATGGTCACAATCAGGCACGCCACCGAGGGGGATGCAAGCGCGATCACCGCGCTCTGGAACCACTTCATCCGCGACACGATCGTCACCTTCAATCCGACCGAGAAGACCGGAGCCGAGGTCGCGGAGGCGATCCTGACCCGTCCGGCCTTTCTCGTCGCCGAGGACGCGGGTCTTCTCGGCTTCGCGACATTCTCGCAGTTCCGGGGCGGCGCGGGCTACGCCCGGACGATGGAGCATACGATCCTGCTCGGCACGGAGGCGCGCGGCCGGGGTGTCGGGCGGGCGCTGATGACGGCGCTCTGCACGGCCGCGCGGGAAAGCGGCGCGCATGTGCTGGTCGCGGGCGTCTCGGGCGAGAACGCGGGCGCCATCGCCTTTCATCTCGCGGAAGGCTTCGCGATCACCGGGCGGATGCCGGAGGTGGGCTGGAAATTCGGCCGCTGGCACGAACTTGTCCTGCTGCAGAAGGTACTTGCCGCGTGACGCGCAACCACCATCACAAGCCCGCGGGTTGCGCTGATTGGCCTGATGCGTCTCGCCGCGGCATTTGCTAGTCTCACCCCATGTCGATCTGGACCCGCATTTCCGAAGTCGTCGCCGCGATCGTGGCGAAGGGCGAGGCGCTGCTCTCGATGTTCGAGCGCCGGCCCGCCGCGCCGGAATGCAGCGTCGCCTTCACGATGGCGATCATCTGCCTCGCGGCGAAGATGGCCAAGGCCGACGGACGCGTAAACGTCTCCGAAGTCACCGCTTTCCGGCAGGTGTTCCAGATCGATCCCCGCGACGAGGCGGCGGCGGCGCGGGTCTTCAACCTCGCGCGCCAGGACACCGCGGGGTTCGAGACCTACGCCCGCCAGATCGCGCGCATGTTCGCCGACCGGCCCCGCATTCTCGAGGATCTGCTGGAGGGGCTCTTCCACATCGCCGTCGCCGACGACAGCTATCACGAGGAGGAGGCGGGCTTTCTCGCGCGGGTCGCGGAGATCTTCGGCATATCCGAGGAGACCTTCGCCTGCGTCGAGGCGCGGCTCACCTCGAGCGACGCCCGCGATCCGTGGAAGGTGCTGGGGGTCGGGCGCGACGCCGCGATGCCGGAGATCCGGGCGCGCTGGCGCGAACTGGTGCGCGCGCACCATCCCGACAAGATGATCGCCCGCGGCCTGCCGGTCGAGACGGTGAACCTCGCGAACGCCCGCCTCGCCGCGATCAACCGCGCCTGGGACGAGATCTCGCACCGGACGCGGCAGCTGCAACCGGCGGAGTGAGCGGGACCGGACCGGGAGGAACCGCGCTTGGGCGTCTGACTCGCTCAGCGCCTCAGCGTTCGGTATCGAGCCAGATCGTCACCGGGCCGTCATTGACGAGCGACACCGCCATCTCGGCGCCGAATTCGCCCATCCCGACCTCCACGCCATGCCCGCGCACAGCTTCGGCGAAATGCTCGTAGAGCCGCCGCCCCTCGTCGGGGGCCGCGGCGGTCGAGAAGCCGGGACGGTTGCCCTTGGTCTCCGCCGCCAGCGTGAACTGGCTGACCACGAGCGCCGCGCCGCCGGTGTCGATGAGCGAGCGGTTCATCCGCCCCTCCTCGTCGCGGAAAATCCGGAGCGAGACGACCTTCTTCGCGAGCCAGACCGATTGCGCCTCGGTATCGCCACGCATGGCGCAGACCAGAATGACGAGGCCGGGGCCGATCCTGCCCGTCACCCGCTCGCCGACGCGCACCTCCGCCCCGGTGGTCCGCTGGATCAATGCGCGCATGTGGGGTCTCCGCGAATGCGAACGGCGGCCGGTGGGCCGCCGTCGTTGCTTCCGTGAGGGTGGGCGCGATCGCGCCTTACCCTTTGGCGAGGTTGCGCAGCACGTAGTGCAGGACGCCGCCGTTCTCGACATATTCGATCTCGACCGCAGTATCGATGCGGCACTTCAGGTCGATCGTCTTCTCGGTACCGTCGGCGTATTTGATGACGCAAGGCACGGTCGAAAGCGGCTTCAGATCGCCCGCGAGGCCGGAGATCGAGATCACCTCGTCGCCCTTGAGGCCGAGCGTCTTGCGGTTGTCGCCGCCGGTGAACTCGAACGGGATCACGCCCATGCCGACGAGGTTGGAGCGGTGGATACGCTCGAAGCTCTCGGCGATCACCGCCTTGACGCCGAGGAGCGCGGTGCCCTTCGCCGCCCAGTCGCGCGAGGAGCCGGCGCCGTATTCGACGCCGCCGATCACGACGAGCGGCACGCCCTGCTCCTGATAGGCCATCGAGGCGTCGAAGATCGAGGTCTCCTCGCCGTCGGGGCCCTTGGTATAGCCGCCCTCGACCCCGTCCAGCATCTCGTTCCTGATGCGGATATTGGCGAAGGTGCCGCGCATCATGACTTCGTGGTTGCCGCGGCGCGAGCCGTAGGAGTTGAACTCGCGCGGCGCGACCTGACGCTCGGTCAGGTACTTGCCGGCGGGGGTCGTCGGCTTGAAGGAGCCGGCGGGCGAGATGTGGTCGGTCGTGATCATGTCGCCGAGCATGGCAAGCACGCGCGCGTTCTCGATATCGCTGATCTCGCCCGGCTCCGTGGACATGCCCTGGAAATACGGCGGGTTCTGGATGTAGGTCGAGGTCGGCGGCCAGTCGTAGGTCTCGCTGTCGGTGGTCTCGACCGCGCCCCAGCGCTCGTCGCCCTTGAAGACGTCGGCGTATTTCTCCTGGAACATCTTCCGGGTGACGACCGTGTTCACGAGATCGGAGATCTCCTTCGAATTCGGCCAGATGTCCTTCAGATAGACGTCCTTGCCCTCCTTGTCCTGGCCGAGCGGGTCGCGCGTCAGGTCGATGTTCATGTCACCGGCGAGGGCATAGGCGACGACGAGCGGCGGCGAGGCGAGGTAGTTCGCCCGCACATCCGGCGAGATGCGGCCCTCGAAGTTGCGGTTGCCCGAGAGCACGGAGACCGCGATCAGGTCATTGTCGTTGATCGACTTGGAGATTTCCGTCTCGAGCGGACCCGAGTTGCCGATACACGTGGTGCAGCCGTAGCCGACGAGGTTGAAGCCGATCGCATCGAGATCCTCCTGCAGACCGGCGGCCTCCAGATATTCCGACACCACCTGCGAGCCCGGTGCGAGCGAGGTCTTGACCCAGGGCTTGCGGTCGAGGCCGAGCTCACGCGCCTTGCGCGCGACGAGCCCCGCGCCGATCAGCACATAGGGGTTCGAGGTGTTGGTGCAGGAGGTGATCGAGGCGATCACGACCGATCCGTCGTGGAGCGTGTAGTCCTGCCCCTCGACATCACCCTCGGCGAAGCCCTTGTGACAGCCGCCGGGGACGTATCCCGGCTCGCGCGCGCCACCCTCGGCGTTCCAGTCCTTCTCCTGCTCGCGGGACTCGTCGGGGAAACGCTGACCCTTGACGAGTTCGAAGAAGGCCTTGGCCGAGTCGTCGAGCGGGGTGTGATCCTGCGGCCGCTTCGGCCCGGAAACGGCTGGAACGACGTCGCCCTGGTCGAGTTCCAGCGTCGAGGAATAGACCGGCGCGTAGTCCTTGCCGCGCCACATGCCGTTTTCCTTGGCATAGGCCTCGACGAGCGCGATGCGGTCCTGATCGCGGCCGGTCTGCTCCAGATAGCGCAGGGTCTCCTGGTCGATCGGGAAGAAGCCGCAGGTCGCGCCGTATTCCGGCGCCATGTTGGCGATGGTCGCGCGGTCGGCGAGCGGCATGTTGTCGAGCCCGTCGCCGTAGAACTCGACGAACTTGCCGACGACGCCGTGCTTGCGCAGCATCGCGACGACCTTGAGCACGAGGTCCGTCGCGGTCACGCCTTCCTGGAGCGCGCCCGTCACCTTGAAGCCCACGACCTCGGGGATCAGCATCGAGATCGGCTGGCCGAGCATCGCGGCCTCGGCCTCGATACCGCCCACGCCCCAGCCGAGAACCGCGAGGCCGTTCACCATCGTCGTATGGCTGTCGGTCCCGACGAGCGTGTCCGGATAGGCGACCTCTTCGCCGGCCGGGTCCTTGTCGGTCCAGACGGTCTGGGCGAGGTATTCGAGGTTCACCTGATGACAGATGCCGGTGCCCGGCGGCACGACGCGGAAGTTGTCGAAGGCGCTCTGGCCCCATTTCAGGAACTGGTAGCGCTCGATGTTGCGCTCGTACTCACGCTCGACATTCGCCTGGAAGGCGCGCGGCGTGCCGAATTCGTCGATCATCACCGAATGGTCGATGACGAGATCGACCGGGTTGAGCGGGTTGATCTTCTGCGCGTCGCCGCCGAGCGCCTTGATGCCGTCGCGCATCGCCGCGAGGTCGACGACGGCGGGAACGCCGGTGAAATCCTGCATCAGCACGCGCGCGGGACGATAGGCGATCTCGCGGGGGTTCTTGCCGCCGAGGCTCGCCCATTCGGCGAAGGCCTTGATGTCCTCGGTGGAGACGGTCTTGCCATCCTCGAAGCGCAGCATGTTTTCGAGAACGACCTTAAGCGACGCCGGCAACTTGCTGAAATCACCGAGCCCCGCGGCCTCGGCCGCCGGAATCGAGTAATAGGCGTAGCTCTTGTCCCCGACTTTGAGACTGCGGCGCGTCTTGGCGGTGTCACTTCCAACGTAAACGGTCATCGGGCCTCCGGGCGTGCTGCTGGGACGGTGGAATTGCCTTGGTATGGCTCAATTCCCCAAGGCTCGCAAGAGTTGCGACGCAGAAAGTATGCATTGGTATACCATTTTTCGACACCGCGCCGGGGGCGCCCGCCGCGGCCGCTCGAAACCGGCCTTTTCCGGCGTGGAGCGATCCGCTAGGACGGGTCCGATGGCTCTCGACGTCGCTGATCTTTCCTGCGTCCGGTCCGGTCGCGCGGTGCTGCGCGGCGTCCGTTTCGCGATTCCCGATGGTCGTGCGCGGCTGCTGCGCGGGCCGAACGGGGCGGGCAAGACGACGCTCCTGCGCGTGCTCGCCGGTCTCATCGCGCCCGCCTCCGGCGAGGCGACCCTCGACGGCGTGGCGCTCGGCGCGGAGCCGGAGCGCTACGGGGAGGCGATCGCATATTCCGGGCATCTCGACTCGCTGAAGCCGCAACTGACCGTCGGCGAGAACCTCCGGTTCTGGGCCGCGCTCTTCGGCGGCGAGGGGATCGACGGGGCGGTCGCGGCTTTCGACCTCGAACCACTGCTCGACCGCCCCGTGCACGGCTGCTCGGCCGGGCAGAAGCGGCGGGCGGGTCTCGCGCGGCTGGTGCTCGCCCCCCGGCGACTCTGGCTGCTCGATGAGCCGACCGTCTCGCTCGACACCGCCACGGTCACCCGTCTCGTCGCGGTGATCCGGGCGCACTGCGCCGGGGGCGGCATGGCGTTGATCGCGACGCATCTGCCGCTCGATCTCGGCGCGGCGGGAGACGGGGCCGGGCCTGTTGAACTCGCCCCAATCGCCCGGGAGGTGGCCACCACACGCGATCCGTTCCTGGCCGGGACCTGGACGTGAGAGCCGTGTGTGCCGTGCTCGCGCGCGAGCTTCGTCTCGCGCTGCGCTCGGGCGGGGGCGCGGGGCTCGGCATCGCCTTCTTCGTGATCCTGGTGCCGCTCGTGCCCTTCGGTATCGGCCCCGACCCGGACCGGCTCGCCCCGGTCGCGCCGGGGACGCTCTGGATCGGCGCGCTGCTCGCCTGCCTGCTCTCGCTCGACCGGCTGTTCCAGGCAGATGCCGAGGACGGCACGCTCGACATTCTCGCGCTCTCGCCCGTCCCGCTCGAAGGGCTCGTGGCGCTGAAGGCACTGGCGCACTGGCTGACGACCGGCCTGCCCCTCGTCCTGGTCGCGCCCGTCCTCGGGCTCACGCTGAGCCTTCCGGGTCCGGCCTATCCCTGGCTCGTGGCGAGCCTCGCGGCCGGGACGCCGGCGCTCAGCTTTCTCGGCGCGATCGGCGCGGCGCTGACCGTGGGCATTCGCCGCGGCGGGCTCCTGCTCTCGCTTCTCGTGCTGCCGCTCTATGTGCCGACGCTGATCTTCGGCGCGCGGGCCGTGGTCGCGGCGGCGGGCGGCGAAGATCCCTGGCCCGCGTTCCTGCTGCTCGGCGGTGTCACCCTCTTCATCCTCGCCCTCGCCCCCTTCGCGGCGGCCCAGGCGCTGCGCATTCACCTTCGGTGAGGAGTACCCGCTTTCGGTGCGCGGCCAGAACCTGAAGCCGCCTTGCCAGAGCCACATTGCCAGCGAGAGGCGCCGCGCCTAGAAAGCCGCCATGTCACTCTGGCGCTACGCGAATCCGTCCGAATTCATGCGTCTTTCGGGCGCCGTCCAGCCGTGGTGCTGGGCGCTGACCGCGATCTCGCTCGGCATCGGGCTCGGCTGGGGGTTCTTCCTCACGCCCGACGACTACCAGCAGGGATCGACGGTCAAGATCCTGTTCATCCATGTGCCCGCGGCGCTCATCGCGATCAACGCCTGGCTGATGATGCTGGTCGCGAGCCTCATCTGGTTCATCCGGCGCCATCACGTCTCGGCGCTCGCGGCGCGCGCCGCGGCGCCCGTGGGGGCGGTGATGACGGTGATCACGCTGCTGACCGGAGCGATCTGGGGTCAGCCGATGTGGGGCACCTGGTGGGCCTGGGACCCGCGGCTCACGTCCTTTTTCATCCTCTTCCTGTTCTATCTCGGCTATATGGCGCTCTGGGCCGCGATCGACGACCCGGACAAGGCCGCCGATCTCACTTCGGTGCTCTGCCTCGTCGGATCGGTCTTCGCGCTGCTCTCGCGCTACGCGGTCTATTTCTGGAGCCAGGGACTGCATCAGGGCGCGTCGCTGTCGATGGATCGGGAGTCCCACGTGGACAATGCCTTCTACCTGCCGCTGCTGTTCTCGATCGCCGGTTTCGTCCTGCTCTTCTTAAGCCTGGTGCTGCTCAGGACCCGGACCGAGGTGCGGCTCAGGCGGCTTCGCGCCCTGCGCGAGTTCGAGGCGCGCGGATGATGCCCGATCTCGGACGCTACGGGTTCACCGTCCTCGCCGCCTACGGCGTTACCCTGGGGCTCATCCTGGCGCTGGTCGTGCTCAGCCTCTGGCGGTCGCGCCGGGTCGCGCGTGACCTCGCGCGGCAGGAGGAACGGGCGGGTTCGAGGAGACAGGGCCGTGGCTAGCTTCCGTCCGCTCATGCTGCTGCCGCCGGTGCTCTTCGCCGCCTTCGCCGGAGTCGCCTATCTCGGGCTGAAGCGCGAGAACGCCTCGGAGCTTCCGAGCGCGCTGATCGGGAGAGAGGCGCCGTCGCTCGCCCAGACCGTGGCGCTCCGGCAGGACCCGCCACCGACCGACGCGGAACTCGCCGCGCCGGGTGTGAAGCTCGTGAACTACTGGGCGAGTTGGTGCGCCCCCTGCCGGGCGGAGCATCCGATCCTGGAGGAGGTCGCGGCGAGCGGGGTGCCGGTGATCGGCGTGAACTACAAGGACGCGCCCGAGAACGCGCTCGCCTTTCTCGCCGAACTGGGCGATCCCTATGCGCGGATCGGAGCCGATCCGACCGGCCGGGTCGGGCTTGACTGGGGGATCTACGGCGTACCGGAAACCTTCGTCATCGACGGCGAAGGCAAGATCCTGCTCCGCTACCCCGGTCCGCTCACACAAGCGACCTTCGAGTCCGAGATCCGCCCGCTGCTCGACCGATAGCCGGACGCTCGGGCATCCCCGTGGGATGCCTGATCTTCCGGCGAACGCCTGATTTCATCCAGATGGCTGGCCCGAGGCACCGACTGTGTCTCGGGGACGGAACCTGCGCGGCCTGCCCTCAGACCTCGCGCCGCCGCGGGCTGATCCCAGAAGCCCCGAGCGGCTGGCCCGGGCGCTCGACCCGCGACGGCGGCTTGTAGGGCGCCCAGGGCGCGGAGAAGAGCCAGCGCAGCGATTCCCGCCGCGCGCAGAAGCGGCCCACGACCGTCCCGACGATGACGACCACCGGGACCATGACGATCTGCTCATAGACCGGGTTGCCGAGCTTGCCCATCACCCGCTCCATGTAGAAGATCACGATGTGATCGAGCGCGTAGATGTAGAGGGTCGAGCCGCCGATCAGCTTCAGGACCCAGGACCATTCGTACTGGGCCGCATGCGCGGCGAGGCCGAGCAGCGCCGCGATGCCGCAGATCGTGACCGCGAAGGTGAGCGGGCCGAACTGCTGCCAGGGCGACTGCATGATCCAGTAGGACAGCGCGAGGAAGCAGGCCATCGGAATCGGCCAGAACTGCCAGTAGGCATTCACGAGACGCGAGACCAGCGGCCGGAGCACGAGCCCGAGCCAGAAATAGGGGAAGAGCCGGATGACCTTCTCCAGCACCGGAATGCTCAGCCAGCTTCCCTGGGCCACGACGATCACATAGGCGAGCATCGACACGGCGAAGACGATCCAGACGGGCGCCTCGCGACAGAGATAGGCGACGCCGAAGGCGAGCGCGAGACCGTAGAAGAACCAGATGATCGCCAGCGGTTCCCACAGCATGGTCGCGATCTCCTCCGGCGCCATGTCGCGGCCCCACCAGAGATAGGCGACGAGCTCGGTCGTGAGAAACCAGAGGGTTCCCCAGAGGACATAGAGATAAACGAGGTTCCCGACCTTGTTCTTGAAGAAGTTTGGCATGCTGGAGCGCGTGATCACGCCCAGGCCGAACAGGCCCGAGACGAAGAAGAACATCGGCATCCGCGCCAGGATGAACATGTGGTCGAAATAGATGTCGAGGCCATAGACGGTCCAGACAACCAGAAGGATGATGCTGAACGCCTTCGCGATATCGGCCCAGGCGATACGATCCGCGCCCCGAGGCGACGAGGCAAGCTCCATGAGGCTCTTGCCGGCCCACTCCCTGATCATGATTCCCCCGTCCCCGATTCACGGCCAGAATAGCGTGATGATCGGTTTCCCGCCCGTCACGAATTCATGATTGGCCGACAAGATGATGCCACGTCCTGCTGAGACGGCAATCAAAAATGCTGATCCGACGGCTGGATTCCGGATCATTCCGGCTGGGCCCGGTCCGCAGCCTCGCGCTCCTCGGGACTTCCTGGCAAGGAATATCTTTGGAAAAGAGGGACTTGCGCCATCACGAACAGAAGATTCGCGAGCGGGAGGACGAAGGTACGAAAATCGACCCAGGTGTCGGTTCCGTAGACGCGCCAGACGATTTCATTCAATATCGCCAACAGAATGTAAAAGATCACGAAACGACGCGTGAACTTCATCCATCCCTCGCGGCGCATCGGAAGGATCTCGTCCATCAGGTAGCGCAGGTAGCTCTGCCCCCGCAGAAGGCCGAATCCGAGGATGCCCGCGAAGAGCCCATAGAGGATCGTCGGCTTCATCTTCACGAATGTGTCGTCGCGCAGGATCAGCGTCAGCCCGCCGAAGAGCGTGACCACCACGGCGGTGATGACGGCCATCCGCGGCAGATGCCGGGTCAGCATCCAGCTGAGCCCGAGGCTGGCGAGGATCGTCGGGATGAAGACGGCGGTCGCGAACAGGATCTGCTGCAGCTGACGCGCTTCCAGCGTCTGCTCCGCTTCGACCGGCGCCCAGCGATAGGCGAGGAAGAAGACTCCGATCGGGCCGACTTCGAGCACGAGTTTCAGGAGGGGGTTGATCCGACGCTTTGCCATGCGCGAGGGAATAGCGCGGGGCGCCGGGAATAGCCACGCAAGAACGCGCCGGTTGCCCGCGCCTCACGCGATCGCGAACCGGCCCCGCCGGCCGAGCCACCGGGCGAGTCCGCCTCTCCAGCGGCGGGCGCGGAGGGCGCGAACCTCTCAGAGCCCGGTCAGGGCGCGGGCGAATTCGTCCGGGTCGAAGGGGGCGAGGTCGTCGATACTCTCGCCGACGCCGATCGCGTGGATCGGCAGTCCGAAGCGGTCGGCGAGCGCGACCAGCACGCCGCCCTTGGCCGTCCCGTCGAGCTTGGTCATGACGAGCCCGGAAACATCGGCGATCTTTCGGAAGATATCGACCTGATTCAAGGCGTTCTGGCCCGTTGTTGCGTCGAGGACCAGAAGCGTGTTGTGCGGTGCTTCCGGGTCGCGCTTGCGGATCACGCGCACGATCTTGGCTAGCTCCTGCATCAGGTCGTCGCGGTTCTGCAGCCGCCCGGCCGTGTCGATGAGCAGCAGGTCGGCGCCGTCCCGCTCCGCGCGCCCCATCGCGTCGAAGGCGAGGCTCGCGGGGTCCGAGCCCTGGGCGGCGGTCATGACCGGCACCCCGGCGCGCTGGCCCCAGATCTGGAGCTGTTCCACCGCCGCCGCGCGGAACGTGTCGCCCGCCGCGATCACCACCGATTTCCCCGCCGCCTTGAACTGGCTCGCGAGCTTGCCGATGGTCGTGGTCTTGCCCGAACCGTTGACGCCGACGACGAGCACGACCTGCGGCCGCTTCCGGTAGATCGGCATCGGCCGCGCCACCGGCTCGAGGATCGCGGCGATCTCGCTTGCGAGCGACTCCTTGATCTCGCGGGCGCCGAGCCTGCGGCCGAAGCGGCCCTCGGCCATGTTCGACGTGACCTTCAGCGCGGTCTCGACACCCATGTCGGCGGAGATCAGCAGTTCCTCGAGACTTTCGAGCATCGCATCGTCGAGCACTCGGCCCTTCTCCTGGCCGAAGAGCCGCCCCACGAGGCCGCCCCGTGCCTCGGGACCCCCGGCGCCAGAGGGCTCGGGTCGGGCCGGTTCGGGTCGGGCTGGTTCGGATCGGGCTGGTTCGGATCGGGCGGGCTCGGGTCGGGGGGGCTCGGGCGCGGTCGGCGCACGCGGTGGCGGCGCGGGTTCAACCGGCGCGGGCTCGGAGCGGGCGGGTTCGGCACGAGCGGGTACGGCGGAAGCGGCTTTCGCCGGGGTCGGCTCGGCCGGGGTCGACTCAGCCGGAGCCTCGTCGAGGATCGCATCCAGCCCCTCCTCGATCTTCGAGGAAGACTTGAACAGCCGGTCCTTCAGCTTCTGGAAAAATGCCATGCGTCCCCCGCCGCGCGGTCCCACTCACGGCACTGACCTATGCCGCCCGGCGCCCCGATGCAATGCGCGCGCCCCGGAGCGCCACCTCGCGTCGCTAATTCTCGCGCTCCTCGCGGAAGAGGCCCCAGGCGGCGATGAAGAGCGCCGCGACCAGCGGACCGATGACAAAACCGTTGATCCCGAGCAGCGTCATGCCGCCGATGGTGGAGGTCAGGACCACGTAATCCGGCAGCCGCGTGTCCTTGCCCACCAGCGGCGGGCGCAGGAGGTTGTCGACGAGCCCGATCACGCCGACGCCGACGCCGACCAGCAGGAAACCGGAGAAATAGTTGCCCTGGACGAGGATGAGATAGGCCGCGACCGGGCCCCAGACGAGCGCCGCGCCAATCGCGGGCAGGAGCGACAGGAAGGCCATCACCACGCCCCAGAACAGCGCGCCCTGGATGCCGATGAACCAGAAGGCGAGACCCCCGATCGTGCCCTGGATCGCGGCGATGATGACGTTGCCCTTGACCGTCGCACGCACCACGGCCGCGGTCTTGGCAATGAGCTGGCGGCTGTATTCCTCGGAAAGCGGCATGCAGGCGCGGATATTGCGTGCGATCTGGCGCCCGTCGCGGAAGAAGAAGAACAGCAGATAGAGCATGATGCCGGCGCGCAGGAAGAAGGTGACCGTATCCTGCCCGATGTTGAAGGCCCGGCCCGCGACGGCCTGGCTCGCCTGCATCAGACCGTCCGTGAGCCTCTGGCGCAGCTGGTCCATCTCATCGCCGCCGACCCGGTCGAGCCACTCCTGCGCCACCGGCGGCAGCGAGGCGCGCAACTGGTCGAGGATGCGGGCGAGATCGAAGTTCTGGCTCTGCGCCCGCTGGAACAGGTCGCGGCCCTGATCGATCAGCGAGAGCACGATGAGTGTCATCGGGATGATGGCGATCACGATGCAGATCAGCACGCTCAGCAGCGCGACGATATTGGGCCGTGGTCCGAGCTTCACCGCCAGCCAGCGGCGCATCGGATTGAAGATGATGGCGAGGATCGCCGCCCAGAGGATCGCGCCGTAGAACGGCAGCAACAGCCAGCAGAATGCGACGGTCACGAGGACCAGCAGAAGCTTCAGGCTGTTTGACTCGGTCATATCCCGCATGCGCGCGCCATCCCATCCTCATCGCCGGCGATGAAGATGGGACGCTACCCTTCGCGGGCAATGGCCGACAAGCGGTGATCAGCCCTCCTTCTCGATGAACTTGAGCTGACCGGAACGTGCGAGCGCGAGCAGCGCCTTGGTGAGTTCGATCTGCGCGGCCTCGCCTTCCTTGCGGCTGATCTCGCCCATCGCGCCGAGATCCTCGACATAGCGTTCGGCGAGCCGCCGGGGCAGGTTCCGAAGAACGAAGCCCACGGCCTCGCTGTCCGCCGCCTGGCCGTGGCGAAGCGCCGCGAGCAGCGTCTCCTCCGGAATGTCGCGGAGCGCGCCCGCGAGATCGCGGCCGTTGATGCGCGTGGAGATGTCCTCGAAGGTGAACATCGTGCGCTGCACATCCTGCGCGAGCACCGGCTCCTGGGCCTCGAGGTAGCCGAGAAAGCCCGAGCGCGCCTCGGTCGAGATGTTGTTCATGAGCCCCGCGATCAGTTCCGCCGGCCGCCGCTTCGAGAGGTTGAGACGCAGCGCCGAGAGGAAATCGCGCTCGATCGCCGCCCTGAGGCTGTCGGAGACCCGCGCGTCGAGCATCGGCACGCGCGAGAGGCGCAGGACCACGTTCTGGGCGAAGCCGCGATCGAGGCGTTCGAGCACGCCGGCCGCGACCTCGGGGCGAAGCTCGCTCAGGACCACGGCGGCGGTCTGCGGGTGTTCCGCGGCGAGAAAGCCCGCGATCGCGGGAATCGGCGAATCGTTCAGCCGCTCCCAGGTCGAGCGCGCGTCGTCCGGTTCCTCCGCCGTCCCGCCACCGAGGATGCGGTCGGCCTCGCCTTCGCCGAGCGCGCCGGCGAGCAGCCTCCGCGCCGCCCGCTCGCCGCCCGCGACCTCGGGCCCCTCGGTCAGCGCCTCCAGAAACTCGACGATCACCGCGTCGAGCGCCTCCTGCGGGACGGTGCCAAGCCCCGAGAGCGACTGCGCGAACCGCTCCATGTCGGGCTGACCGATGTCGCGAAGGAAGCTCGCGGCGAGATCCGGCCCGATCGCGGCGAGGATCATCGCCGCCTTCTCGATCGGCGCGTAGCCGCGCTCGACGCGCATCGGGACGCCCGGGCGCCGTGCGCGGACCGGCAAACCGGGTTCCGCGCTCATTGGCCGTAGCTCCGCACCAGGGCGCCGCCGAGCAGCGTCCAGCCATCGGCGATCACGAAGAAGGCGAGCTTGAACGGGAGCGAGACCATCGCCGGTGGCACCATCATCATACCCATGGACATGAGAATCGCGGCGATCACGAGGTCGATCACCAGGAAGGGGAGGAAGATCAGGAAGCCGACCTCGAACCCGCGCTTGACCTCGCCGAGCAGGAAGGCGGGGATCAGGAGCGAGAGCGGCGCCTCGCTCGCCCGCGCCTCGAGGTTGCGCGCGGGCATCGCGTCGCGGAGCGCGGCCACCGTATCGGGATCGACCCGGCCCTCCATGAAGCTCCGGAAGGGCGCGATCGTCGGCGCGAAGGCCGCCTCGGGCGTGAGCGTCCCCTCGACCATCGGCTGAACCCCGTTGTCCCAGGCCTCTGTGAAGACCGGCTCCATCACGAACCATGTGAGAAAGATCGCGAGCGACACGATCATCATGTTGGGCGGCGCCTGCTGTGTGCCGAGCGCCGAGCGCAGGATCGAGAGCACCGTCACCATGAAGGGAAAGCAGGTCACCATGATGGCAAGCCCGGGTGCGAGGCTAAGCAGCGTCAGGAGCAGGATGAGTTGCACCGTCCTCAGGCTCAGCGACTGGCCGTCGCCGAGATCGATCTCGACCTGCTGCGCCGCCGCCGCGCCCGCGAAGGCCGTGAGCGCGCCGGCGAGCACCAGGCTCGCGAGAGCGGGGATCGCCAAGGCGGGAAGCGCGCGGCCGCGCCGATCTGGCCGTTCCAGCCGGGGCACGATGCTCAGAACTCTTTCGACAGGTCGGCGACCTCGGTCAGCCGCACGCCGAGCCTCCCGCCCGTGTCGCCGATCTCCTGCAACTCGCCCCGCGCGATCAGCCGGTCGCCGATATAGAGTTCGACCGGATCATTGACCGAACTGTCGAGCGTCAGCACCGAATCGCGGCGAAGCTCGACGAGTTCGCTCACGAGCGGGCGGGCCTTGCCGACGGAGATCGTCACCTCGATCGGCACGCCGAGAAAGGCGCCGCTCCGCGCACGGGGCGCGGGCCGCTCATCGGGCGCGGCGTCCGGGCCCCCGTCACCACGCATATCGTCACGCATGTCATCAGGCATGGCGCCGCTGCTCCTCCGCGTCCGATCCCGGCCCTTCGGCACGCAGCTGGGCCGCGAGGATCGCGTGGATCTTCGCGACACAGGCGTCGAGGTCGAGATGGTCGTAACCCTGATCCCAGGCGATCCGCGCCTCGCGGGGCCCGAGTTCCGGCGCGGCGCGCACCTCGGCGTCGAGGCCGCGAGCGTTCAGGATTCCCGCCACGACCGGCGCCACCTCGGGCGCGCAGCGAAGCCTGGGCAGCGCGGCCGGCGCCGCCTCGATCGCGCGCGCGACCAGGCGGGTGATCTCGGCGAAAAGCCCGGTCTCGGCCAGGGCGGGCGTGATCGCCGCGCAGAGATGCTCGATCACCGGCGCCAGCGAGGCCGCGACATGGCGGCGGGCCGCCTCGTTGGTCAGCCGCGCGTCCGACAGCGCCTCGATCAGCTCGCCGGTCAGCCGGGCCTGATCGGCGAGATAGGCCTCGGCCGCGGCCGCCTGGCCCCGCAGGTAGCCCTCGGCGCGGGCTTCCTCGCGCGCTTCCGAGATGCGCCGCTCGATGTCGAGGGCGCGGGCGCGGGCGGCGTCCTCGCCGGGTTCGAAGGTCTGAAGGCGATAGGCGGTCATGATTTCCGAGGCTCCGTCTGGCTTTCCGGGGATTCGATCCAGCTCCGCAGCACGGCGGCGCTGTCTTCGCCGCGGCTCGCGATCACGTCGCGCAGCCGCTCGATCTTGTTCTGGCTCCGCGCCGGCAGGTCGAGCACGTCGCCCATGCCGCCGAGAGCCGGGGAGTCCGGCGCGCTCAAGGCCGCGAAGGCGGGCTCGGGCCTCCGGCTCAGCATCGGGCGCAGGACAAAGAGGATGAGCGCGAGCACGATGGCGGCGAGCGCGCCGATCTGCGCGATCCGCGCACCCTGGCCCGCGAGGAGACCCGGCGCGCGCTCGGCGAGGCTGCCCGCCTCCGTTTCCGGCGAGAAGCGCAGCGTCTCGAGCGTCACCGTGTCACCGCGCGCCGAATCGAAGCCGATCGCCGACTGGACCAGCAGGCGCAGCTTGTCGAGTTCCTCCGGGGACCGCGCCGACCAGACCGGCGTGCCGTCCGGGCCCGGCTCGGTGATGCCGTCGATCATGACCGCGACGGAGATCCGCCGCACCTGGCCCGGCTGGATCACGCGCTCGCGCCGCGTCTCGGACATGTCGAAATTCTGCCGCTCGCGACTCTGGCTCGAATCGCGGGTGTTCTGGTTTCCGGCCTTGGCGTCGCCGTCGGGCAGGTTGCTCGCGACGGTCACGCCCTGGGTCGAGCCCGAGGATTTCTCCGCGCTCTGTTCCGTCTCCGAACTCACGGGAGCGCGGCTCTCGGGGTCGATCACCCGTTCGGTGATCGTCCGGCGCTCCATGTCGGCGTCGACATTCACCTCGACGATCGCCCCGCCCGCCCCGACGCGCGCTTCGAGCAGGCGCTGGATGTTGCGGCGGAGCGTCTCCGCGCGGTCCGCCGGCTTCGGGTTGGCTCCCGGCTCCGCGACTTCCTCGGCGCCCGCGAGCACGACGCCCCGGTCCGAATCGAGCACCGCCACCTCGTCGGGCGAGAGCCCGGCGACGGCGGAGGCGACGAGATAGCGGATCGCCCGCGCCCGCGCCGGATCGAGACCGCCGCGCGCCATGGTCACGGTGACCGAGGCGCCGCCCCGGGTTCCGCGCGCGAAGGGCTGGTTGACCGGATTGGCGAGATGCACGCGGGCCGCGCGCACGTCCGCCGCCGCCGTGATCGTGCGGGCAAGCTCGCCCTCCTTCGCGCGCCAGTAGGCGGCGTCGAACATCTGGCTCGTGGTGCCGAAGCCGGAGAGGCCGTCGAGGATCTCGTAGCCCTTCTCGCCATTCGCGGGCAGGCCGCGCGCCGCGAGATCGAGCCGGAGCCGGTCGCGCGCCTCCGCCGTGACGTGGATCGCCGTGCCGCGCACCTCATAGGGGACGTTCTCCGCCTCCAGCGCCGCCACAACCTCGCCCGCCGCCGCGTCGTCGAGGCCGGAATAGAGCAAGGCCATGTCGGAGGTATTCGCCGCGCGGGCGATGCCGAAGATCGCCGCGGCGATCGCGACGAGGCTCAGCGCGCCGATGATCCGCCTTCGCGGATCGAGCCCCTGCCAGAAAGACCGGATCTTTTGCAACGACGCCTCCCGGGGCACACTCGACAATTCACCGGGGCGGATCTGCCGCCGCCGGTTTCCCGCATTTCCAATCGTTTAGGCTTAAAATTTCGGAATGGTACGCTTTTGGACTTGACGGAATCCTAGCTTTCCCGTAGGGTTAGCTAAAGCTAGGAGATCGCCATGAACATCATCGACCTCTTTCAGACCTTCCAGACGCAAGAGCAGGCGATTGAGTACCTAGAGAAGGTGCGCTGGCATGGTGAGCCGCACTGCCCTTACTGCGGCAGCCTCAGCGTTGGTCGCCACGCCAGCGGCGACCGGGACATGCCCCGGTGGCAGTGTCGCGATTGCCACCGCGCCTTTGCCGTTACCGTCGGAACGCTCTTCCACGGCACGCACGTTCCGCTCCGCAACTGGTTCCTGGTCCTCGCCCTGATGCTGAATGCTAAGAAGTCGGCCAGTGCTTACCAAATCGCTCGCGACCTCGGCATGCGCCGACCCACAGTGTGGAGCATGATGCAGCGCATCCGTACGGCGATGGCGGCCGATCCGGCGCAAGAGAAGCTGCTTCACGGCATAGTCGAGGCCGATGAGACGTACGTCGGCGGCAAGCCTAGGAAGGGCAACAAGCGCGACGATGATAAGCCTTCCAAACGCGGCCGGGGGACAAAGAAGGTTCCGGTGATTGGCGCGGTCGAGCGCGGCGGGCGGGTGGTCGCTCGGGTCGCAGAGCCGGGCGACCTCTCCGCCAAGGGCATCTCCAAGTTTCTCGCCCGCTTCGTGGATCGGGCCGGCACCCTCCTGATCACTGACGAGTACGCCGGGTACAATCGCGTCAGCGATACAATGCTGCACTCCGTTATCTGCCACGCCGAAGCTTATGCCGACGGCGAGACGCACACCAATTCCATTGAGGGCTTCTGGGCGCTTATTAAGCGGGCGTGGTACGGCTCGCACCACCACTACAGCCGAAAGTACATGCCCCTCTACGTTGCTGAGGCGTGCTACAAGTACAATCGTCGTCGGTCTAAGTCCTCGTTTGCCGAAAGCATTGGCCTTTTCGTTGGAGCGGCGGCATGAACAAGCTGTGGTATGGCGACAACCTGACCATTATGCAGGGAATGAAGAAGCATTCTGTTGACCTGATTTATCTCGATCCGCCATTTAAATCGGATGCAAACTACAATCTCATTTACAAGAACATGACTGGAAGGCCCGTGCCGGAGCAGGCGGAAGCCTTCTTCGACACATGGGAACTCGACGCAGCCAAGCTTGACGTGGCCCGCAAAATGCCAGTCCTAATGCGGGAGTACGGTGTAGATGATAATTACGTAGAGTTTTGGAGAATTTGGATGCAGGCTCTACGAAACACTCAGCCAGAACTTCTGGCGTATCTCATATACATGACGCAACGTCTCCTGCACATGAAGAGCCTTTTGAGGACAACTGGTTCAATATATCTTCATTGTGATCCGGCCGCGAGCCATTACATCAAGGTAATGATGGATGGAATTTTTGGGCACGAGAACTTTCGGAATGAAGTCATTTGGAAGCGGACAAGCGCGCATAGTGGAGCAAAGCGGTACGGGCCGGTTCATGATACGATATTGTTCTACTCTGCTGGACCTAAATTCACTTGGAATACGGTGTATGGGGCATACGATCCTCAGTACGTTGAAGCGTTTTTCACGCATCAAGATGAAAAAGGTAGGCGCTGGCGTAGAACTGATTTGACCGGCCCAGGCACTCGGGCAGGTGACTCCGGGAAGTCGTGGCGTCACTATGACCCTTCCGAAAGGGGTCGTCACTGGCAGCCGCCCTCGTATTTCTACGAAAAGTACAAGTCGCTTACGGGGGATGACTTGGCGCGCTATGATCTTATCGAAAGATTGGATAAACTTGACGAATGCGGGCTGATACACTGGCCGCAGAAGGTCGGCGGGGCTCCGCAAGGTAAGCGTCTGCTTGAGGATGCCCCCGGCGTTCCGCTTCAGGATGTCTGGACAGACATTAAGCCAATCCACAACATCGCGTCGGAACGGCTAGGCTACCCCACACAGAAACCAATCGCTCTTTTGGATAGGATCATCCTGTCATCATCAAACAAAGGCGATGTAGTGTTCGATCCGTTTTGTGGGTGTGGAACCACTGTATACTCTTCTATTAGGAACGAGCGTCAGTGGATTGGTTGCGACATTGCTATCTTGGCGATCAAACTAATTCGTGAAGAGTTGACGGAACGCCATCGACTTGTCGAGGGCGTTCACTTTGAAGTCGATGGAATTCCGGTGAGTGTGGAGCAAGCCGAAGAGCTTTTCAGAAGAGACCCATTCCAATTCCAACACTGGGCTGTTGAGCGATTGGGCGGATTCCCTATGCAGAAGAAGGTAGCCGATAGAGGAATCGACGGTCGTATGTACTTTGAGACTAAAAGCGAACTCGGCGAGATGATCCTTTCAGTGAAGGGAGGCAAGTTGCGCCCCACTGATATCCGCGATCTTCGCGGCGTGATTGAGCGGGAGGGAGCCCAGATGGGCGGGTTCATTTCGTTGCAGGAGCCGTCGAAGGCCATGCGAACGGAGGCGGCGGAGGCGGGAATGTACGAGTACGGAGGCAACACATTCCAACGATTGCAGCTCCTGACCATTCGCGACGTGATAGAGCAGAAGCGGGAGTTCCACATGCCGACGAGGATCGGCACCAAGATCAGTACGGGGCAGCAATCGCTTCCCCTTTAATGGAGCGAGGAACCGCGCGGTGAGCGTATCTGGCCCCTTAGAGTCTGACTCGAAACTCTACGAGCCGTGCCAATACCTTGCGAGGCGTCTGGTCAGGACGCGGATGTGGGCGATGAATATCCACGCCTCGGCCGAAGCGATGGATTTCTCCCAG
>NZ_JBKQWU010000019.1:0-67849 GCF_047275745.1 Amaricoccus sp. W119
CTGTCCCTCCTGCGTTCAATGCAGAAGGGAAATAGGTGGCCGGATTTTACTCCGCCCGCGGCCGGACTATCCCGCCGCTACCGTGGCCGGTTTTTGCACCGCCGCTCTCATCGCGGTCAAGCTCCGGCCGGAACATCTCGAAATCGATGACCCGGCCAAAGCCTCGAGGGGGTCGCCGATGTCGCTCAGCCGGTCATCCGCCGGCTCATACCAATCCCCCGCGCCCCGTGGGATCAGGGAATCACGAAGCGTCCGAACCGGCGAGGTACATCGCGGGGGCCCCAGACATCACGCTCCGCGACCCGGTACGGACCGTGGGCGAGGCCTGCTCGGTCGCCGATGATACGGCAGGCAAAGTACAACTGATACGATTACATGATCAGAACTGTCAATTCCGTACTATACATAAGAACAATCGTATTACGAATATAAGTCAACTCCAAATTGATAATTCAATATATTTACCGTACACTATCATATTATGGTTGAAAAGTTGGTACTCATGGTTATTCTCGCGTGCACACATGTAAATTGAAGGAGCGGGCGCATTTCTGGCCCGCTGGGGATGGGGTGGAGCATAGTCATGGGAGATTCGATGAAAATGCGCGGCGCGCATCCAATTCATATGATTAATGATCTTAAGAATGATGACATCTATACCAGTAGCGCGCTTTCATTTTCAATCATAGACAGCAGAAGGCTGGAAAGGGAATGCTTTATCCGGGCGATCAAGTCCGTGCATCAAGGCATAACGGTCGACGCCTACGGCTCGGCAAGTGAATGGCGCGACAACACGGATCGCGCACCTTCCCGCGGCATCCTGTTCAGCGTCGGCGGCTCCTGCGCCAACCAGCCCGCCGTCCAGACGGCCTTGCGCGAGCTCGTTGCGGAGGCGGGCACCACGCCGGTCATCGTTCTCTCCGAATCCGAGGATCTGCGCGACATGATCGCGGCGATCGACAACGGCGCGCGCGGCTATGTGCCGACCAGCGTCGGGATCGATGCCATCATCGATGCCGCGCATCTGACACTGGCGGGCGGGATCTTCCTCCCGGTGTCGAGCCTGTCGGCGCTGCGGAGCACGATCCCGGCGAGCGAGACGCGTCCCACCGGGATCGAGGATCATTTCACCTCGCGCCAGGCGGCGGTCGCGAACGCGTTGCGTCAGGGAAAGGCGAACAAGACCATCGCCTATGAACTGAACATGTGCGAGAGCACCGTGAAGGTTCATATCCGGACAATCATGAAGAAGCTGCGGGCGAGCAACCGGACCGAAGCCGCCTTCAAGCTGAATCCCCTGTTTCCAGAGGATCGGCCCACCGACCGTTAGCAGGCCGGCGAGGACCCCCCGCCCCCATCGGCATGCTCGACTGGCTTGCCGAAACATGATCCGCGCGTCGGACGGCGGGGGGTGCTCCAATTCGCGGATCAGTTCCGCCGGTTCAGCACCGTCGAATACGAGAACCGGTCACCGGGGTGCAGGCTCACCGAGACTTCCGCCAGTGAGCCGGCGCCGAGGTAGTACTGTCTCCGCAGTTCGAGCGCCGGGCCGCCCGCCTCGGCGCGCAGCGTCGCGGCCCGGGCGGGCGGCAGGGAGACCGCCTGGATCCGCTGGCGGATCTCCTGGATCCGGCGCCCGGACAGATCCTCGATCAGCTCGCTGAGGAGACCGGTCGCCTGTTCGAACCGGTCCCGGACCCCGGCTGCGAAACTCGCCTCGATATAGACATCGGTCCAGCAGACCGGCGGGTCCGCCGGGCGGTCCCGCCACAGGCGCAGGCTCGAGATCCTGAGCCAGCGGCTGCCGGGGCGCACGCCGAGCAGCCGCGCCATGGCGTCATCGGCCACCTCGTCGCGGATCTCCATCGTCTGGCGGATCGTCGCCTCGCCGAATTGCTGCACCTCCTCGATCCCGCCCACGGCCTGGAAGAACCCCGGCTGTTCGCGCGGCGGGACGGCCGATTCGACGCGGGTGCCCACGCTTTTCCGGCGCGAGACGAGGCCGGTGTTCCGCAGCTCCTGCATCGCGGCGCGGATCGTCGAGCGGCTGACCGAGAACTGTTCCGCGAGTTCCATCTCGGTGGGGAGCAGGCTGCCGACCGGGTAGCGGCCGCTGGAAATCGCTTCGGTCAGGTCCCGGGCGACCTGGGCGTAACGGGTGTGCATCGGCTCTCTCGCATGGGGCTTCTCGGCACGGACGCTAGCGCGACTTTGTCCGAACATAAAGGGCTTGATCGAATCGATAAGTTCGTACATTAACTATGTACGAACAAAACATCGAGGAGATGCCCCCATGGCCAGCACCGTTTTCGACTCCCTGCTCTTCCGCGACATGTTCGGCACCGCCGAGATGCGCGAGGTCTTTTCCGAAGCTGGCCTCGTCGGCCGCTACCTCGAAGCCGAGGCGGCGCTGGCGCGCGCGCAGGCCCGCATGGGCGTCATCCCCGAGGCCGCCGCGAAGGCCATCGACGACGCCGCGCGCGCGATCGAGATCGACTACGACCTGCTGCGCCACGAGACCGAGATCGTCGGCTACCCGATCCTGCCGCTGGTGCATCAGCTCTCGAAGGCGGCGGGTGACGCCGGGCGCTACGTGCACTGGGGCGCGACCACCCAGGACATCATGGACACGGCGAACGCGCTGCAGCTCCGCGCGGCGCTCGACATCGTCCGGCGCGAGCTGACCGAGCTGCGCGGCATCATGGCCGATCTCGCCATCCGCCACCGCGACACGCCGATGGCCGGGCGCACCCATCTGCAGCAGGCGCTGCCGGTCACCTTCGGCTACAAGGTCGCGGTCTGGCTCTCCTCCATCGACCGCCATATCGAGCGGCTCGATCAGGCGCTGCCCCGCGTGCTCGTCGGCGAGTTCTCCGGCGCGGCGGGAACCCTCGCCTCGGTCGGGCCGGACGGGCTCGGGATGCAGCGGCTCTTCTGCGAGGAGCTCGGCCTCGGCCAGCCCGCGATCACCTGGCACGTCGCCCGCGACGGCGTCGCCGAGGCGGTCACGCTGCTCGGCCTCGTCACCGGCACGCTCGGCAAGATCGCGACCGATGTGATGATGATGGCCGCGACGGAGTTCGGCGAGCTCTCCGAGCCCTTCGTGCCGGGCCGCGGCGCGTCCTCGACGATGCCGCAGAAGCGCAACCCGATCTCGTCGGAACTGATGCTCGCCGCCGCCAAATCGGTGCGCCAGCATGTCGCCGCCATGCTCGACGGCATGATCCACGACTTCGAGCGGGCGACCGGCCCGTGGCATCTCGAATGGATCTCGCTTCCCGAGAGCTTCCTCCTGACCGCCGCGTCGCTCGCCAATGCGAAGTTCATGCTCGCGGGCCTGGTGGTTCATGAGGACCGCATGCGCCGGAACCTCGATCTCACCGGCGGGCTGATCGTCGCCGAGGCGGTGATGATGGCGGCGGCACCGAAGCTCGGCCGCCAGCACGCGCATGACGTGGTCTATGGCGCCTGCCGGACGGCGATCGAGGGCGGCGGCCAGCTCGCCGACATTCTCGCCGGCATCCCGGAAGTGGTCGAGGCGCTCGGCGGCGTGGAGGAAATCCGCGCGAAATGCGATCCGGCGAATTATCTCGGCCTCTGCGGCGAGATGGTCGACCGGGTGGTCGGCACGTCCGGGCAGGCCGAAACCGGGCCCCGGCTGGTCCGCGCCGGAGGTGACCTCTGATGACCTGCGCCGTCACCCATACCGAACACGCGGGCGATCCCGCCGGCGGCGACCGTTTCGACCGGGCCCGGCAGACCGTCGGCATCGTTCTGGGGCCGCTCCTGCTCGTGGCACTTCTCCTGATCCCGATGGATCTCGACTGGCACCAGCAGTCGCTGCTGGCGCTGATGGTCTTCGTCTTCGTGATGTGGATCACCGAGGCGCTGCCGATCCCGGTCACCTCGCTGCTGGTGCTGGGGCTCGCGGTGGTCCTGCAGGTGCCGTCCCTCGAACCCGGCTCGGGGGAGAGCGCGTCCGGCTTCATCTACGGCGCCTTCTCCTCCTCGACGCTGTTCCTCGTGATCGGCGGCTTCATCCTCGCCCAGGCGATGATGGTGCACGGGCTGGACCGCCGCTTCGCCCTCGCGGTTCTGTCGATCCCGGGCGTGGCGCGCTCCACCGCGACCGTCGCCATCGCCTTCGGCCTCGTCGCGGCGCTGGTCTCGGCCTTCGTCTCGAACTCGGCCGCCGCGGCGATGCTGCTGCCGCTCGGCCTCGGCATCGTCGCCGCCATCGGCCCCGAGATCACCGCCGTGACCGGCGAACACGCCAGCCGCAGCCGCTTCGCCTGCGTCACCATGCTGATGATCGCCTATGGCGCCAGCGTCGGCGGCCTGCTGACCCCGATCGGCAGCACCGCCAACGTGATCGGCCTCGGCTTCCTGAAGGAACAGGTCGGCGTCGAGATGGGGTTCTTCGAATGGACCGCCCGTACCGCGCCGCTGTCGATCACGCTCTTCATCGCCATGTGCGTGGTGCTTCTGGTCATGAACCGTCCGGAAGTCGGCCGTCTCCGCGGCGCGACGGACTATGTCCGCGACGCCCGCGCCAGCCTCGGGCCGCTCAGCCGGGGCGAGATCAACACGCTCGCGGCCTTCCTGCTCGCGGTCGTGCTCTGGGTCGGACCGAGCCTCGCCGGCGACGGCGCGGCGCCCGGCACGGCGCTCCACGCCTTCCAGACGCTCGACATCGGCACGGCGGCGCTGATCGGCGCGTCGGTCCTCTTCTTCCTGCCCATCGACTGGCAGGAGCGCCGGTTCACGCTGAACTGGAAGGAGGGCTCGGACATCGACTGGGGCACGGTGCTCCTCGTCGGCGCGGGTCTCGTCCTCGGCACGCTGATGTCCAACACCGGCCTCGCCGAGATCATCGGGACCAATATCGTCGACCTGCTGGGCTTCACCAGCGTGGTGCCTGTCGTCATCGCCTCGGTCGCCATCGCGATCTTCATCTCGGAGGCGACCTCCAACACCGCCGCCGTCGGCGTGGTGGTGCCGGTGGTGATCCCGATCGCCGTCGCCGCGGGGATCGACCCCACCCTGCCCTCGGTCGCCGCCGTCTTCGGCGCCTCCTGCGGCTTCATGATGCCGGTCTCGACCCCGCCCAATGCCATCGTCTACGGCTCGGGCATGGTGCCGATCTTCCGGATGTTCCGCACCGGCATCGTCTTCGACGTCATCGCCGTCGCCGTGATCTCCGCCGGCGTGCTCGCCATCGCCGCGATCAACCCCCTGACCTGAGTGTCCTCGGCCCCCGGGTGCCTCGCCCGGGGGAGGTCGCTGGTCGGATGCGCCCCCACCGCCACGATCCGAACCCGAACCCTGGATCGCCCGGGGTTCGGGTTCGGATCATTCTGTCATACTGGCGGGCCGGGTGGAGTCGCGGAGCAAGCAGGCCTCGCCGCGCGGCGGGGTTCATGTCGCCGGCCGGCGGTCCTCGGGCGCCGCGGGCGTCTCGGAGATCGCGATGCCCAGCCGCCGCAGGCCCGGGGCGAGCTGGTGCTCCGCGACGCCGGTGAAGCCCATGAGCAGCCCCGGCCGGAACCGCGGGTTCACCGAATAGTCGCTCAGCGGATAGCAGTGGACACCGGCCGCGACGGCGCGGCGCGAGACCGCGCGGTCGTCGGTCCCATCGGGCAGCCAGGCCACGACATTCATGCCGCTGTCGGGTTTCTCGACATGGTAGAGCCCGGCGGACAGATCCCCCGCGACGGCGAGGAAGCGCTCCCGCCGCCCGGCATAGAGTTCGCGCATCCGGCGCAGGTGGGTGGCGAAGTGACCCTCCGCGATGAACTCGGCGAGCGCCATCTGCGGCGCGACCGGCATCCCGCGGAAGATGAGCGCCATGGCATTGCGGAACATCCCGACCAGGGCCGGAGGCAGGACGAGATAGCCGATGCGCAGCGCCGGGAACAGCGCCTTGCTGAAGGTGCCCACGTAGATCGTCCTGCCGGCGGCGTCGATGCCGCGCATCGAGGGCAGGGGCCGCCCCGTGTAGCGGAACTCGCTGTCGTAGTCGTCCTCGATGATCCAGGCGTCGCTGGCGCGCGCCCAGTCCAGCAGGCGCTGGCGGCGGGAGGCCGACAGGGCGCGGCCGAGCGGGTGCTGGCGCGATGGCATCACGAAGGCCAGGCGCGGGTCGCCGGACGCCGCCACCGCCGCCTCGAAATCCATCCCCTCCGCGTCGACGGGGACATGGATCAGCCGGCGACCCAGCGACTGGAACAGGTGGCGGGCGATGAACGGGCCCGGGTCCTCGAACAGCAGGCCGTCGCCCGGGTCGGTCAGCAGCTGCGCGGCGATCATGAAGGCGGCATGCGCCCCCGGGGTGATGACGATCTGCTCCGGGTCGCAGGCGTCGCTCCGATGCAGGGCGAGATAGCTGGCGATCGCCCGCCGCAGGGGCTCGTAGCCGGCGGGATCGGGATAGCCCATGTTGCCGCGATACGCGCGGCGCGTCTGCCGGTTCACGCAGTTCTGCCAGAGCGCGAAGGGGAAGTGATCATAGGCGGGCGTGTTCGGCAGGAAGACCCGGTCTTCGCGGACATCGATATCCGCGTCGAGCGTCAGGAGCCGCGCGCCGATGCCCGACGATCGCGGCGGCTGGCCGTCCCCGCCCGGATCGTCCCCGCCCTGGTCATTCCCGCCCTGGTCATTCCCGCCCTGCTCGGCCGGCATGGGTGGCAGGTGGGGCGGGGGCGTTTCCGTCACGAAGGTTCCCGCGCCGCGCCGCGCCTCGAGGAACCCGTCGGCACCGAGCCGTTCCAGCACCGCCACCACGGTCGGGCGCGACACGCCGAGCTCGGCGGCGAGCGCGCGGCTCGACGGCAGCCGCGTCCCGCCGGGCAGCTGGCCCGCGCGGATCACATCCCGCAACTGCTCCTCGAGCTGGTGCGAAACCGGGATCGGACTTTCGCGATCCAGCCGAAGTCGCGTCAGGAGCGCGCCCGACCGTCGCCTTGCCATGCCGCCGCCATCCCCGTCCTTGTCGCGCCCCCGTCCCTGTCGCGCCCCGTTCCCTGTCGCGCCACCATCCCTGCCACGCCATCGGCATCCTACACGCGGGGCGCAGCGATTGTCACACCGGACCCGATCAGGTGCCCGATCAGGTGCTGGTCGGCGGAGGCCCGCCCGGAAGTGGTCGCCGCGTTCCGCGATAGTGGCCAGATCGGCGAAGGCCGTCCTCGGGTAAACGTCTGGCACAAGGATCGCCCGCCCTTCTTCCAGGAGTGACAGGATGCATGCCGCCCAAGCCCGCTTCGCCGAACTGCTGCGCCGAAACGCCGAGCACGAAGCGCCGCCCCCGCCCCTGACCCCCGCGCTCGCCGCCCGCCTCATCGAGCGGATCGATGCCATGCGTCTCTTCGCCCATGGCTATCCGATGCTGACCAACCTGACCCATCTGCGGGTCAGACCGGCGGATCTGCTCGATTACGCCTACCGCCACGAGCTGCGCGGCCTTTGCCTGCACGTGCTCGACGGCGAGGAGAACAGCCTGTCGCGGATGACCGCGGCCGAGCTGCGCGCCTTCGGCGAGAAAGCCGCGGCGCTCGGGCTCGACCTTCACCTCGAGATCAGCAGCACGCGCCGCGACGATGTCGACCGGGCCGTCGAGATCGCCCGCGCCGTCGGCTGCCGCGATATCCGCGTCTATTCACGCTACGAGGGGATGCTGTCCACGGTCATGGCGGTGATCGAGGCCGATCTCCGCTACCTCGGCGAACTCGCCGACACCCACGACCTGAATTTCGATTTCGAGCAGCACGAGGAACTGAAGAGCTTCGAGATCGCCCAGCTGCTGCGCCGGGTCGGCAATCCGCGGCTGAACGCGCTGTTCGACTTCGGCAACATGATCAACGCGGGAGAGAAGCCGCTGCCGGCGCTGCGGGCCCTCGCCCCCTACATCCGCCAGGTGCATCTCAAGGGCGTTCGCATCGTCCCGGAGAAGAACGGCGACGGCCATTACGGGGTGCTCCAGGGCAGCCCCGAGGACGATCTGCCGGATGCGCGGATGCTCTTCGAACTGCTGATGCTCGGCCAGTCGGAGCCCCAGGTGATCGCCTTCGCGCTGGAGCAGGAGAACCACTATGTCGCGCCGGCCTTCCGGCGGTCGGACGAGCCCGAGGACCCGTTCATCCCCTATCGCGACATGAGCGAGACGCATCTGCCGCCGGGCTATTCGCTCAAACGGATGATCGCCGACGAGCACCGCTGGGCGGAGAACCAGCTCCGCCATGTTCGCGGCCTGATCGGAGAGATGCGCGCGCTCGCCGCCCTCGTGCTGAGCGCGGCCAATCTCGCAACCGGCGATCCCGCGACCGGCGATTTCGCAACGGGCGACCTCGGCCGCGCGCCCCGGCGCCTGACGGCCTGATACGCAAGATCCACGGAGGAAACGTCATGACAACCCAGGCCAAGGCCAAATGGCTCAGGTTTCTCGTCCTCGTCCTCGGCGGCGGGACCATCTACAAGCTCGCGAACCTGAAGGATGCGTTCTACGTGCCCATGCAGGAGAACATGGGGCTGAGCCATACCGAGATCGGCACGCTGCTCAGCGTCAATGCCATCGTGGCGACCGTCCTCTTCGTCGCGGGCGGCTTTCTCGCCGACCGCTACGAGCCGCGCCGGCTGATCCCGGTCGGGCTGATCGGCGCCGGCCTCCTCGGGCTCTACATGGCGACATTTCCCGGGTTCGGTGCGATGCTGATCGTGTTCGGTCTTCTCGCGATCTGCGCCGACTGCCTTTTCTTCCCCTCCCTGCTCAAGGCCATCCGGAACCTCGGCGACGATGACGAGCAGGGCCGGATGTTCGGTTTCCTCGAAGGCGGGCGCGGGGTCGTAGATACCCTGATCGCCTTCGCGGCGCTCGGCGTGTTTCTCGTCATGGGCTCGGGCGCCGACGGGCTGAAATCGGCGATCCTGTTCTACTCGGCGATCAACATCGGCGCCGGCCTGCTCACATGGTTCCTGCTGAGCGACGCGGAGCCCCGGGCCGATGGCGGCAAGGAGCCGGTCGGCCTGGCGGGCCTGATGGAAGCGGCGCGGGTCCCCGGCATCTGGCTGGTCAGCCTGAACGTCTTCATGGTCTATATCGTCTACTGCGGCCTGACCTATTTCATCCCCTATCTGAAGGACATGTACGAGCTTCCGGTCGCGCTCGTCGGCGCCTACGGGATCATCAACCAGTATTTCCTGAAGGTCCTGGGCGGCCCGGCCGGAGGCTACATGTCGGACAAGACCTTCCGGAGCCCGAGCCGCTACCTCAAATGGGCGTTCCTCGCGCTGTTGCCGGTGATGGGCGTGATCGTCGCGCTCCCCACGGGCCCGGGCTTCATCTACCCGGCGATGGCCGCCACCCTCTCCTTCGCCTTCATCGTCTTCACGATGCGCGGCGTCTTCTGGGCCCCGATGAGCGAGGTCGGGATTCCGTCGCGCATCACCGGGTCCGCCTTCGGGATCGGCTGCCTGATCGGCTATGCGCCGGGCATGTTCGCCTACATGATCTACGGCGCGATCCTCGATCGCTTCCCGGGCGAACAGGGCTACACCTATGTGTTCGGCCTGATGAGCGCGCTGGCGGTGATCGGCTTCGTGGTCGCGAGCCTGCTGCGTCGGACGATAAGCGGCGGGGCGGCCCTCGCCGGAGCGTCCGAAGCCGCGACCGAAGCCACGTCGGGGGCCTGATCACGCCGGGCGCTTCGGGCGCCCGAGGGGAGCTCCCTGCCGGCGGCGGCTACCCCGCCGCCGGCCCCCGTTCTCGAGCCCGTTTTCGAGCCTGTTTCCGAGCCCGTTTCCATCCCGGTGGACCGGGCTACCCGATTCCGCTACTCAAATCGCATGGGTGGCGCGATGCCCGGACGCAACTGCACAAGCGGTACCATGGAGATGCGAGAGCACGCCGCGATCAGGTCGGCTTCGGGCGAGGTGGCCTCGGGCGGAACAGCTTCGGGCGGGGCGGCCCCGGGCGACGTGACGGAGGCCGGGCTCGTTCTCAAGGCGACGCCGCCCCGGCTCCAGCGCGACCAGCTCTCCCGGCCGCGGCTCCTGCTCGGGGATATCCGGCTCCGCGACGTGCCGGCGGTCTTCGTCCAGGCTCCGGGGGGCTACGGCAAGACCTCGCTGCTTGCCCAGTGGCGCCGCGAATGCCTCGGCGCCGGCTCGGTCGTGCTCTGGCTGACGGCGGGGCGGGGCGACGATCCGCGCCGGCTGCTCCGGAGCCTGGTCGCCGGTTTCGCCACCGCCGCCTGCCGGCCGGGTTTCGGCGAATCCCTGTTCGCGGCGCCGCCGCCCGATCCGCTGGAGGGCCTGACCGAATGGCTGGCGGAGGTCGCCCGCTCGGCGCTCGACACGGTGCTCGTCCTCGACGAGGCGGAGCAGCTGCCGGCCGAGTCGTTCGAGGCGGTGACCTACCTGCTGCGCAACCTGCCGCCCAACCTGCGGGTGCTGATCGGCACCCGCGGCGAAATGCCGGACGGCCTCGACGATCTCGTCGCCTATGGCCAGTGCGCGATGATCGGCGCCACCGACCTGCGCTTCACCCTCGACGAGACCATCGCGCTCATCCGGCAGCGGTTCGGGGCGGAGTTCGACGCGGGGCTCGCCGTCCGGCTGCACGAGCACGCGGACGGCTGGCCGCTCGGACTTCAGCTCGTCCTCTCGGTGATGGCGGGCGACCGTGAGCCGCGGACGGCGGCCGAGGCGCTGCTCCGGGAAACCGGGCAGCTTCGGAACCGCCTCGTCGGCATGATGCTCGCCAATCTCGATCCGGCGGATCTGGCGTTCCTGACCCGGCTCTCGGTCGTCGACGACTTCACGCCGGCACTGGCGGCCGCGATCGCCGAGGCGCCGGACGCCGCCGAGCGGCTGGGTCGCCTCGCCGCCACCACGCCGGTGCTGGTCGCCGTCGAGCAGGGCGACTGGTCGCGGCTGCACGCGCTGGCGCGCGAGGCGCTGCGCGAGCGGTTCGGCCGGCTCGGGGAGGACGAGCGGGTCGCGGCGCATATCCGCGCCGCCGATTGGCTGGAGGCGAACGGCATGGGCGCGGCGGCGGCGCGGCAGGCGCTGGCCGCCGGCCGGCGCGACCGGGCCTTCGAACTGGCGGAGCGGAGCCTCTACGATTCACTGATGGCGAAGGGCCGGGTCGACGATGTGCGGGACTGGCTCCGGATCATTCCGGATGCCGAATCCGATGCCCGGCCGCGGCTCCTGCTCGCCGCCGCCTGGTCGCTTGCGATCGGCGAACATCACGAGGCGGCGGAGCGGCTGGTGGCGCGGGTGCTGGCGCGCGACAACACCGACGACGAGCTGCGCTGCGAATGCGCGCTGGTCCGCGCCGGCGCGGCGGTCTTCGCCGACGATCCCGACCGGTTCGCGGCGCTGCATGACCCCTGGGCCACCGACCCGCCGCTGACCGATCGCTGGCTCCGGAAGATCCATGCCAACCGCTCGGCCTTCCGCGCGCTCATCGATGGCGAGCCGGCGATGGCGCGGCTGCGGCTGCAGCGGGCGCCGGCGGGAGATGACGGCCCGGGTCATGACGGATCTGGTCATGACGAATCCGGCGAGGCGGGCGAGGAGGCGGCGGCGCTCTACCTGACGCGGTGGGGTGAGTTCATCAACGGGCTCAGCTATCTCTGGGAGGGCCAGGTGCTGCTCGCCGAACGCATCCTGCGGCCGGCGCTCCTGCGGGCGGATGCCGATCTCGGCCGGCGCAACCGGTTCTCCTGCATGCTCGCGGCGCTCCTCGCGGCGGCGCTCTGGGCGCGGGGCCAGCCGCGCGAGGCGGAACTCGCGCTTGCCAACCGGCTCGACGTGCTCGAGCGGAGCGGGCTGCCCGAGGCGGTACTGCTCGCCTTCCGGACGCTCGCCCGGATCGCGGCGGATGAGAGCGAGGCGCGGGCGCTCGACCTGCTCGAAGGGCTCCACGCCGTCGGCGAGCAGCGCGCCATGCCGCGCCTGAAGGTGGTAAGCCTCGCCGAGCAGGTCTGGCTTCATGCGCGGGCCTACCGGGCGGAAACCTGCCGCGACCTGCTCGCGCGCATCGACGCGCTGCTCGCCGCCGAGGGCGCGGGCCGCGGGCCGCTCTGGTGGAAGGGCATCTCGGTCTATCGCGACATGGCCGAGGGCCACGCGGCGGTCGCCGCGCGCGACTGGAAGGCGGCGCGGGCGCCGTTCGAACGTGCCAACGCGGCGGCGCGGCGGGGCAAGCGGCAGCGGCTCTACATCGAGACGCTCGGGTTCCGGGCGCTGGCGCTGCATCTCGGCGGCGAGGATGGCGGCGAACTGGCGCGCGAGGCGGTCGAGCTCGCCCGGGTCTACGGGCTGACGCGGGCGTTCGAGGCCGCGCATCCGCTGCTCGGCGAGCGGATCGAGCGGATCGCCGCGCGGGCCGGGGAAGCCGCTCCGCCGCCGGCCAGACCGGCGAAACCCGCGGCGCCGGCGCCGGCGGAGACGGACCTGGTCGCCCGCTCCTCGGCGCTGACGCCGAAGGAGCGCGAGGTGCTCGAACTTCTCGCGCGCAACCTGTCGAACAAGGAAATCGGCCTGACGATGAACATCCACGAGGATACCGTCAAATGGCATGTGAAGAACCTGTTCGCGAAGCTCAGCGCCGGCAACCGCAAGCAGGTCGTCTCGCGGGCGCGGCTCATGGGAATCCTCGCCCCGGCCTGACGCCGCCTCCGGGGAAGGGCCACCCCCCTCCACAGGTGGGGGGAATCGGCGGGCGGCCCGGGCTATCTATCCCGCATGAAGCCGGCCGATGGGGGCGACACGGAACGCCCCGGGACCGGATCCAGAGGAGGAACCAGAGAATGACCGCAGTGGTTGAAGCCGCCACCAGGCCGGGCGCCCCCGCCAGCATCTCGGCGCGGCTCACCGCGATCCGGGTCGAGCCGCTCACCGGCGCGATCGGCGCCGAGATCCTGAACATCGACCTCGGCGAGGCGGCTCGCGACGCCGACACGATCGCCGAGATCCGCGCCCTGCTCCTGAGGCACAAGGTGCTGTTCTTCCGCGACCAGGACATCAGCCGCGCCGATCATGTCGCCTTCGCGCGCAATTTCGGCGAGCTGGAAGATCATCCGGTGGCGGGCAGCGACCCGGAGCATCCGGGCCTCGTGCGGATCTACAAGTCGCCCGACTCGCCCAATGATCGCTACGAGAACGCCTGGCACACCGATGCGACCTGGCGCGAGCGCCCGCCCTTCGGCTGCGTGCTGCGCTGCGTCGAATGCCCCGAGGTCGGCGGCGACACGATGTGGGTCAACATGGCCGCCGCCTACGAGCGGCTGCCGGAGGAGATCAAGGCGCGGATCGCGGGGCTTCGGGCGCGTCACAGCATCGAGGCGAGCTTCGGGGCGGCGATGCCGGCCGAGAAGCGGCTCGCGCTCAAGGCGCAGTTCCCGGACGCCGAGCACCCGGTGGTGCGGACGCATCCCGAAACCGGTGAGAAGGTGCTCTTCGTCAATGCCTTCACCACCCATTTCACCAATTTCCACACCGCCGAGAACGTGCGTTTCGGCCAGGACTATTCCCCGGGCGCCAGCCAGCTCCTGAACTACCTGATCTCCCAGGCCTTCGTGCCGGAGTTTCAGGTCCGCTGGCGCTGGAAGCCGAACAGCGTGGCCTTCTGGGACAACCGCTCCACGCAGCACTACGCGGTGATGGATTACGCGCCCTGCCACCGGAAGATGGAACGCGCGGGCATCGTCGGCGACCTGCCCTACTGACCTGATGACCGGCCGGTAGCCCCGGCCGTCACCCCTCCCGAAATCCCGAATCGAAATCCCGAACCGAAAGGACTGAACCATGAACTTCATGGATGGATCGCTCTTTCCCGAAAACCAGGAAAAGCTCGTCATCACCGCCGCCCCCTACGGCCCCGAATGGATGCCGGCGGACTTCCCCGAGGATATTCCCGTCACCATGGACGAGCATGTCCAGAAGGCGGTCGACTGCTACAACGCCGGCGCGACGGTGCTGCACCTGCATGTCCGCGAGCTCGACGGCAAGGGCTCCAAGCGGCTCTCGATGTACAACGAGCTTCTCGCCCGGCTGCGCGTCGCGGTGCCCGACATGATCCTGCAGGTCGGCGGCTCGATCTCCTTCGCCCCCGAGGGCGAGGGCGCGGATGCGAAATGGCTCTCCGATGACACCCGCCACATGCTCGCCGAGCTGACGCCCGCGCCGGATCAGGTGACGATCGCGATCAACACCAACCAGATGAACATCGTCGAGCAGATGAACGACGCCGACATCGCCGGCACCTCGATCGCCGATCCGATGCTCTATGAAGCCTATCGCGAGATGACGGTTCCCGCCGGCCCGGAATGGGTCGAGGAGCACATCCGCCGGCTGTCGGAAAAGGGAATCCAGACGCATTTCCAGCTCGCCAACATCACCCAGCTCGAAACCGTCGAGCGGATGATGCGCCGGAATGCCTGCAACGTGCCCCTGATCCTGACCTGGGTCGCGATCGGCGGCGGTTTCGATGCCCCGAACATCTACAACCTCGCGAACTTCGTCCGGGCGGTGCCGGATGGCGCGGTGCTGACGCTTGAATCGTCGATGCTGAACGTGCTGCCGGTCAACATGATGGCGATCGCCATGGGCCTTCACGTCCGTGTCGGCATCGAGGACAACATCTGGAACCAGAGCCGCACGGCGAAATTCGGCACCGTCGAGCAGATCGAGCAGATCACGCGGATCTCCCGCGAATTCGGCCGCGAGATCGCGACCGGCAAGGAAGCCCGCCGCATCTACCGGATCGGCGAATTCTACGGCTCGGCCGACGAGACGCTCGCCCGCAACGGCTTCGCGCCGAACCGGCTTCCCGGCCAGCGCGGCGTCTGGCAGCACGCGGCGGAGTGAACCAGCGATGTCCGGGGCAACCGTCCTGATCGTCCCGGGCCTGCGCGACCATGTGGCCGAGCACTGGCAGACGGTGCTCGCCACGCGGCTCACCCGGGTCCGAACCGTGCCGCCGATGGGCCGGGAGGACCTCGACCGCGCGAAGCGCTGCGACGCGATCGAGCGCGCGGCCCGGGCGGTCGAAGGGCCGCTCGTCGTCGTCGCGCACAGCGGCGGGGTCGTGATGCTCGCACATTGGGCGCGCACGACCCGCCGGCCGGTGCTGGGCGCGCTGCTCGCGACCCCGCCGGATTTCGAGCGGCCGATGCCGGAAGGCTATCCGACCATGGCCGCGCTCGAGGCCGGCGGCTGGCTGCCGGTCCCACGCGAAAGCCTGCCGTTCCCGAGCATCGTCGCCGCCAGCCAGGACGATCCGCTCGGCGCCTTCGGCCGCGTCGCGGAACTCGCGCGCGGCTGGGGCTCCCGTCTCGTCGACCTCGGCGCGGTCGGCCATCTCAACCCGGCCTCGGGCTTCGGCGAATGGCCGATGGCCGAGCGCCTGATCTCGGAACTCGAAACCGGAGCCCGGGCGGTCGCCTGACCGTCCGGGCCGAAGGGGAGGAAACCATGTCCCACGCCATTCGCATCCAGGAGACCGGCGGCCCGGAAGTCCTCCGGCTCGTGCCGGTCGAGGTCGGCGAGCCCGGACCCGGGGAGGCGCGCGTGCGCCACACCTATGTCGCGGTCAACTTCATCGACGTCTATTTCCGGACCGGCCGCTATCCGATGCCGCTGCCGGGCGGGCTCGGCTCCGATGCCGTGGGCGTCGTCGAGGCGGTCGGCCCCGGGGTCACCGACATCCGCCCGGGCGACCGCGTCGGCTATCTGCTCGGGCCGCAGGGCGCCTATTCCGATGTCCGGGTGATGCCGGCCGACGTGCTGATCCCGATCCCGGATGGCGTCCGGGATTCGACCGCGGCGACGCTGATGATGAAGGGCATGACCGCGCAGTACCTGTTCCGGCAGGTCTATCCGCTCCAGGGCGGCGAGACGATCCTCTACCATGCCGCCGCCGGCGGCGTCGGGCTCATCGCCTGCCAGCTCGCGCGCGCGCTCGGCGTCACCATGATCGGCACGGTCTCGACCGACGAGAAGGCCGAGGTCGCGCGGGCGAACGGCTGCGCGCATGTCATCGTCACCTCGCGCGAGGATATCGCGGCCCGTGTCCGCGAGATCACCGATGGAAAGGGCGTGCCGGTCGTCTACGACTCGGTCGGCAAGGACACGCTGATGGCCTCGCTCGACAGCCTCCAGCCGCGCGGAGTCCTCGTCAGCAACGGCACCTCGTCGGGGCCGGTCGTCGTCGACACGACGCTTCTCGCGATGAAGGGGTCGATCTGGCTGACGCGGCCCGCGATGATCCACTACGCGACGCCGCGCGCGCATATGCTCGACATGGCGCGCGAGGTCTTCGGCTGGGTGCTCGCCGGCCAGATCGAGAGCGAGCCGAGCCAGAGCTTCGCGCTCGCCGACGCCGCCGAGGCGCATCGCGCCCTCGAATCGCGCCGCACGGTCGGGGCGACGGTCCTCAGGCCCTGAACCCCCGGGAGGGCACCATGAACGGTTCCGTCCTCCGCCGGTCTCCCGTCGCCAGGCTCGTCGAGACGGCGGCCCGCGCCGGCGGCGAGATCGTGTCGTACCGGGTCGAGGGCGATCTCCACCGCCTGACCCGGGCCGAACTGGCGGCGCGGGCGCGCCGGCTCGCGGGCGCGCTCGCGGGCGCCGGGCTCGTGGCCGGCGATCACATCGCGACCCTGGCCTGGACCGGCCACCGCCACCTCGAGATCGCCTTCGCCGCCGGCGGTTCCGGCGTGATCGCGCAGGCGCTCGATCCCGGGCTTCATCCCGATGCGATCGTCCGCGCGGCGCTCGGGTCCGGCGCCCGCATGGTGTTCTTCGACCTGACCTTCATGCCGCTGATCGAGGAGATCGCGCCCCGGCTGCCGGCGGCGACCAGCTTCGTCGCGCTGACAGACCGCGCGGGCATGCCGATCCCGCCGGCCGAGGCGAGGCTCGTCTGCTACGAGGATCTCCTCGCCGGCGCTCCGGACACCTTCGACTGGCCGATGCTCGATGACGGGACCCCCGGCGCCCTCTCCGCGGAGGGACGGGACGGCCGGCTTTCGCCGCCGCCCGACATCGGCACCACCGACGACGACGCCACCGAACGGCAACTCGAACTCGACGGGGCGGAGATCGTCCTGTCGGCGATGCCGATGGCGCGGGCCGGCGGGTGGGGTGTTCTCGTCGCCGCCTGGCAGGCCGGCGCCACGCTGGTCTTCGCCGGACCGTGGCTCGACGGCGGTTCGCTTCGCGCGCTCGCCGAGAGCGAAGGCGCCACGGTCGTCGCGGCCCCGCCGCGCCTCTGGCGGGGCCTGCGCGCCCGGATCGAGCGCGATGGGGCGGTCCTCCCGCGCCTCCGCCGCGCCATCCTCGGCACCGCGGAGATCATCGCGATCCACCCGGAGCGCGATCCGCGCGCCGCCTAGATCACCCCCCTCCGCGGGTGGGGGGCGGGGCGGCCCGGCCGCCGATAGCATCGGATCAAGGACTGCGAGAAGCCACCCGATGGGAGAGACCGCCATGAACCCGCGCCTGAATCCGGACCTGAATCCGGACCTGAATCCGCGCATGAACTTGGACCGCGCCCGCGCCGCCTTTCCCCCATCCGCCGGCACGCGGGCGGGAACCGCTGGCCGGGAGGCGCGGCCATGATCATCTGCTCCTGTACCGGCGTGACCGACCGCGACATCCATGAGACGATCGCCTGGATGCGCGCCTCCGACGCGCATACGCTGATCACCCCGGGCAAGGTCTACCGCGCGCTCGGCAAGGCGCCGCGCTGCGGCGGATGCATCCGGCTCTTCGTCGAGCGCATGCGGTCCGACGAAGGGCTGGGCGTACCGGGCGACCTCCGCGCGCCCGCGCCGCGATGCGCCACGGCTGAGTCCCGGGCCGGCTGAACCTCGGGCCGGCTGAGTCCCGAGTCTCGGACGCTGGCTGAGCCCCGCGCCAATCCAACCCGGGGCTCCGCGCCCTCCTCCCGCCCATGATCCCGCCCATTATCCGGCCGATGATCCCGGCCGATGATCTCTCTGGCGCTGATCCCTCTGGCGCTGCGTGCCCGCGGGGGACCACGCCCGCGGGGCGCGCGACCGGCGGTTCCGCAGCATCGCGAGCGAGCGCGCGCCCGTCCGCCGCGCGCCAGCCACGCCCCCCTCCACGGGTGGGGGGACCGGATCGGGAGGTGGCGGATACGCTCGGATCATCGACGCCAAGAAGCGCCAGGATGGAGGAAACACGATGAACCCGCGGCCCCAACCCGTCACGATCGCACCCATCGCGATCGCACCCGTCACGATGGCACCCGTTCCGCCCTGCGCCCGCCTCGCGGCGATCTGCGCGGCGATCGATGGCCGGGAGGTCACCTGCCCCGCCACGGCCCGGCGCACCTGCGCGACCCTCGCCGCGCTGCGGTCTGAAATCGCGGCCTGAAATCGCAGCCTGAACTGGGCGGCCTGAACTGGGCGGGCCTCCCGGACCCGCCAACGAGACGGACCATCGCCGGAGCCCCGGCGGACATGACGCCTGCCTTTCTCGAAATCCCGTAGGAACCCAACAGATGAAAAGAACGAACCCGGCCGTTTCGACGGCCGCGGGAGCCGGATGGGCGTGGTACGCCGTCGGCATCCTGCTGCTCGCCTATATCTTCTCGATCATGGACCGGCAGATCCTGACCCTGCTGGTCGGGCCGATCCAGGCGTCGCTCGGTGTCAACGACACCCAGATCGGCCTGTTGCACGGCTTCACCTTCGCCGCCTTCTACGCGGTCATGGGACTGCCGATCGCCCGGATGATCGACCGCGGCAATCGCCCGGCGATCATCGCGACCGGGATCGCGCTCTGGAGCCTCGCCACCGCCGCGAGCGGGCTCGCCACCGACTTCTGGCATCTTGTCGCCGCGCGGACCGGCGTCGCCGTCGGCGAGGCGGTGCTGATCCCCGGCGCGGTCTCGCTCCTCGCCGACCTGTTCGCGCCCGAGCGGCGCGGCCGCGCCATGGGCATTCTCGGGACCGGCGGCCCGGTCGGCGCGGGTCTCGGCCTGCTCGCCGGCGGCCTCCTGCTCGGCCTCTTCACGGTGGCGCCCCCGGTCGTGCCGCTCCTCGGCGCGCTCGAACCCTGGCAGGCCACCTTCATCGCGGTCGGGCTACCGGGCGTCGCGATCGGGCTTCTGATGCTCATCGTGCCAGAGCCGCGCCGGGCGGGGGCCGCGCGCGGCGCGCAGGCGCCGGGCGTGCCGCTCTCGGCCACCATCGACTTCCTGAAGGGCAATGCGCGCACCTTCACCGCCGTGATGCTCGGCACCGGATCGCTCTTTCTCGCGGTCTACGGCTGGACCGGCTGGGCGCCGACCTATTTCGTGCGCGAGCTCGGCTGGACCTATCCGCAAGTCGGCAAGCTTCTCGGCGTCATCCTGACCGTCGCGGGCCCGGTCGGCGCGCTCGGCGGCGCCTGGCTCGCGGACCGCGGGCGCAAGCGCGGGGTGGCGACCGCCAATCTGCGGGTCGGCATGCTGAGCTGCGTCGGCATGGCGGTCGCGAGCACCGGCATGGTTCACGGCGGCGGAGAGGCGGCCTCGGTGGTGTTCCTCGCCCTCGGCGCGGTCTTCTCCTTCACCGTGATCGGCGTCGGAACCGTGATCATCCAGGAGACCGCCCCCGCGCCGATGCGCGGCCAGATCGCCGCGCTCTACACGGCGGTGCTCAACATCGTCGGCGCCGGCCTCGGCCCGGTCGCGGTCGGGGTGCTGACCGACTACGTGATCGGCGACGCCTCCGCCATCGGGACCGCGATCGTCGCGACCTGCGTGACCGCGAGCCTCGCCGGGCTGCTCCTCTTCCGCCTCGGCTTCGCGAGCTACGCCGCGACGCGCGCCGCGGCGGAGAACTGGCGCGCGCCGGCGCCCGTGCCCGTGCCGAACGAACCGGCGGCCTCGGCCGTCCCGGGGGCCGTCGCCGCCGCCCACTGACCGGCCGCTCCGCGCGATACGCGCCAGGCCTGACCTCCGAGCCCGCCTCCTAGGTTCGCTCCCTGGCCCGCCCCCAAGTCCGGGGGCGGGCTTTCGCTTTGCCTGTCGTGACGCACCGCCCCCCCGGCCAGAGGATGCGGGCCACAGAGACGCGGGCCAGGGGGCGCGGAACCAGGAGACGCGGGCCATACCCCCTCCACGGGTGGGGGGACCGGGAGGCGCCGCCGCCGCTATCCCTCCGGCCAAGCGCGACAGGCGCACCTGGAGGAGATCGCAATGCCCCCGTCGACCATCTACCCCACCCCCGGACACACCACCCTGGCCCCCGCCGCGACCCGGCCCGAGACGATCCGGCCCGCGGCGATCGAACACGGCTCCCGCCTCCGCGCCGGCCTCGAGCGCGCGACGGCGATCTGCGCCAATTCCTACCGGGGGGTGCTGCTCGCGCTCGCAGTGGCGGCCGCCGCCCGCTTCGTCTCCGACCATTACGGCGCGCCGGTGATGCTCTTCGCGCTGCTCTTCGGCATCGCCTTCAACTTCCTTGCCACCGACGACCGCTGCGCGCCCGGGATCGACTTCGCCTCGAAGACGCTGCTCAGGACCGGGGTGGCGCTGCTCGGCTTCCGGCTCAGCCTGACCGAGATCACCTCGCTCGGCGGCGACACGGTGCTCGCGACCGCGGGCCTTCTCGTCGCCACGATCGGCTTCGGCGTCGTCGCGGCGCCGATCCTCGGCCGGCGCTGGCGCTTCGGGCTCCTGACCGGGGGCGCGGTCGCGATCTGCGGCGCCTCGGCGGCGCTGGCGATCGCGGCGGTGCTGCCGAGGCGGGGCGATCTCGAGAAGGACACGCTCTTCACCGTCATGGCGGTCACCGCGCTCTCGACCGTGGCGATGATCACCTATCCGATCGTGACCCGGCTGCTCGGCTTCGACGACACCGAGACCGGCTTCCTGATCGGGGCGACCATCCACGACGTCGCCCAGGTCGTCGGCGTCGGCTATTCGGTGAGCGAGACCGCCGGCGGCGTCGCCACGCTCGTCAAGCTCGAACGCGTCGCCATGCTGCCGCTCGTGCTTCTCGCGATCACGCTCCTCGGCGGCGGCGCGGGCAAGGGCGCGGGCCTGCCGACCTTCCTGATCGGTTTCGTCGCCTGCGTGATCCTGAACAGCACCGGCGCCGTCCCCGAAGCCGCGCGGATCGCCGCCACCAACGCGTCGCAGTGGCTCCTGACCGTCGCCATCGCCGCCCTCGGCGTCCGCACCTCGATCAAGTCGATGCTCGACCTCGGCCCGCGCCATTTCGCCCTCGTCGTGGCGGAGACCCTGTTCCTGCTCGGCGCCGCGATCCTCGTGGTCCGCTTCGTTCTCTGACCCTCACCCATGCCTCAGGAAGCGAACCCCGTGAAATTCCCCCTCCTCGCCCTGCCCCCGGCCGCTCTGGCTCTGACCGCCCTGCCTCTGGCTGTTCTGGCCCCGGCTGTTCTGGCCCTGGCCGCCCCCTCGGCCGCCCTGGCCGGCGGTCTCGAAAAATCCGGCCAGCCGGTGACGCTGCTCTTCGAGAAGGGCGATGTCGTCAATCTCGAACTCGCCTACGGCATGCCGACCGTCACCGGCACCGACTCCCTCGGCAACGGGAGCGACGATTCCGCCGAGGATTTCCTGCGCTACGGCGGCGGCGTGAAGATGGATTTCAACGAGAAATGGTCCGCCGCGCTGATCATCGACGAGCCCTATGGCGCCGATCTCGCCTATGCGCCGAGCGATTTCGCCTTCGGCGGCGCCTTCGCCGATTTCCATTCGATCGCGGCGACCGGCCTCCTGCGCTACCGGATCAACGGGAATTTCAGCCTGCACGGCGGCCTGCGCCTCGCCCGTTTCGGCGGCGACGCGGCGACCGAGGGCGCCGCCTACGGGCCGCTGTCGGGCTATTCCTTCGAGGGGGACGACGACTGGGGCCTGGGCCTCGTGGTCGGGGCCGCCTACGAGATCCCGGAGAAGGCGCTGCGGATCGCCCTGACCTTCTCCTCGGCGATCGACTTCGAGCTCGACTCGCGCGAGACCTTCCCCGACGCCGCCGGCGGCCGGACCGTCGCGGGCACGACGCCGATCTCCATGCCCCGGTCGATCAATCTCGACTTCCAGACCGGGATCGCCCCGAGGACGCTCCTCTTCGGTTCGATGCGCTGGACGAACTACGAGGGCTGGGAGGTGCGCGCCCCCGGGCTTGCCGAGAACTTCGACGCGATCCTCGCCTCGAAGGACTACAACATCTGGAATTACAAGCTCGGCATCGGCCATCAGTTCAACGCGCACTGGGCCGGCGCCGCGCATGTGGTCTACGAGCCCGCCATCGGCAAGACGCTTGGCCCCCTCAACCCGACCGACGGCGCCTTCGGCCTCGGCGCGGGCGCGAGCTACACCACCGATTCCGGCGTCAGGATCAGCGGCGGTGTCGAGTACCGCCGGCTCGGCAGCTCGGACATCCAGGGCCCTCTGGCAAGCGCCGATTTCCGGGACAACGACGCGCTCGGCATCGGCCTCTCGATCACCGCGCCGTTCTGAGCGCCCCTCCCCCCCGAAACGATGAGACCGACATGACCACGCAAGACGAGACGAAATCGACCATGCCCGGCGCGACCAGGGCCGCCGCCCGCGCGAAGAACCTGCGCGCGCTCGCGGAGCTTCAGGCGGGTTTCGCACAGCACCGCGTCGAGATGTCGGCGACCTACGCCAGGGAACTCGCCGATCTCGCCCGCGCGGGGTCGGAGCGGACGATCGCCCCGATCGCCGACCTCCTGAGGAAGCCGGCCTCCTGAGAAACACGACCGCCGGCTGATCGCGCCGGCCCGGAAAACAAATGCGAACAAACAAATCGGAACAAACACATGCGAACGGCGGCGAGGGCCGCGTGAACCGCGAAAGGGTGGAAAAGTGAACATGTCCCCGACCAGTCCCCAGGGCAGGCCCGTGCCGCGGGAGATCGACGCCGATGCCTGTCCCTCGGTCGTCGCGCTCTTCGACGCGGCCGTCGCCCGCTTCGGCGACAAGCCCGCCTTCGAGTGTTTCGGCCAGACGATGAGCTACCGCGAGATCGACGCCGCCGCGACCGCGGTCGCCGCCTGGCTGCGGACCCGGCTCGGGGTGAGGACCGGCGACCGCGTGGCGCTGATGTGCCCGAACATCCTCGCCTTTCCGATCGCCATGCTCGGCATCATCCGGGCCGGGGCGGCGCAGGTGAACGTCAACCCGCTCTACACGCCGCGCGAACTGGCGCACCAGCTGAACGACGCCGGCGTCGAGACGATCCTCATCTTCGGAGGCTCCACCCCGACGCTCGCCGAGATTATCGGCGAGACGCCGGTCCGGACGGTGATCACCATCGATCCCGGCGACGGGATGCCCGGTGGCGCGCTCGACGGTGGGGCGCTTCCCACGCCGCCGGTCGATCCCCGGCTCGAAGGCGCGGTCCGCTTCGCCGATGTGCTCGCGGAAGGCGCCGGGCTCGCCTTCGAGCCGGTCGCGCTCACCGGCGACGACATCCTGTTCTTCCAGTACACCGGCGGCACCACCGGCCTCTCGAAGGGCGCGCTGCTCAGCCACCGGAACCTCGTCGCCAATACCGCGCAGTTCAAGGCCTTCCTGCCCGAGGCGACCGAGCCCGGCGCCGAGGTGCTCGTGCTCGCCCTGCCGCTCTACCACATCTTCGGGCTGATGATGATGCTCGCCTATGCCTCCATCGGCGCCCGGGCGGTTCTGATCCCGAACCCGCGCGACATGGACGCCTTCATCGACGCGATCCGGGACGCGCGGATCTCGGTGCTGCCGGCGGTCAACACGCTCTTCCAGGGGCTCACCATGCACCCGCGGTTCGAGGAGATCGACCTCTCGAACTACAAGATCGCCATCGGCGGCGGGGCGGCGGTGATCCCGGCGACCTCGGAACGGTGGAAGGCGCTGACCGGCCACCACATCAAGGAAGGCTACGGCCTGTCCGAGACCTCGCCGATCCTCTGCCTGAACCCGATCGCCCCGCACCCTTCATCGGGGGAGGCCTTCTCCGGCACCTGCGGCCTGCCGCTGCCATCGACCGAGATCCGGCTGCTCGACGACGAGGGCCGCGAGGTGCCCGAGGGCGAGGCCGGCGAGATCTGCGCCCGCGGGCCGCAGGTGATGTGGGGCTACTGGAACAACGAGCCCGCCAACGCCGCCGCCTTCACCGACGACGGTTTCTTCCGCACGGGCGACGTCGGCGTCTTCACGCCCGAGGGCTACGTCAGGATCGTCGACCGCAAGAAGGACATCATCCTCGTCTCGGGCTTCAACGTCTATCCGAACGAGGTCGAGGCCGCCGTCTCTGCCTGCGCCGGCGTCGCCGAATGCGCCTGCGTCGGCGTCCCCGACGAAAGGAGCGGCGAGGCGGTCCGCGTCTACGCCGTCAAGGCTCCGGGCGCGAGCGTCGGCGAGGCGGAGGTCATCGCGCACTGCCGGGGCGCGCTCGCCGGCTACAAGGTGCCGAGGCGGATCGTCTTCCTCGACGCGCTGCCGAAGTCGAATGTCGGCAAGATCCTGCGGCGCGAACTGCGCGCGCCGGCCTGAGGAGGAGGGAGAGATGCCCGTGCCCGCGGGCTACAGCGCCGCGACGCGCCGAGGGCGCCGGCAAGCCGGCGGTTGTGGGCGAATTGCTCGCTCTCGTCGTCGCATGACCGGGGAGAAGACCATGTCCACGCAACGCATGGAGACCGCGGCGGATCTGGCCGGTTCGGCGGTCGGGCTCACCGCCGCCGCCCTGGCGCGGCCGGTCGAGACCTGGGCGGCGTCGGTCACGATCGGCCGCGAGGTGCTCGCGAGCCTGACCGACGGCGCGGCCAGCGCCGCGGTCAAGGGCGACAAGCGGTTCCGCGGCCCGGTCTGGAGCTCGAACCCGGCAGGCCGGGTCATCGCGAGCCGCCTGCCGCGGGCCCGGCTCGAACTGGTCCCCCGCGGCCATCTCTTCGTCCTGACCGATCCCGCCGGCACGGCCGCGCGGATCGAGGAGTTCATCCACGACCGCGCGCGCCCGGCGCCGCGCGCCCCTTCCCCCCATTCCCCGAGGCACAGCCAATGACCAGCTACACCGCCCCCATCGACGACATCGCCTTCCTGCTCGGCCGGGTCTTCGACTTCGACGCCCAGATGGCCGGGCTCCCCGGCTGCGAGGAGGTGAATACCGAACTCGCGGTCAGCGTTCTCGAAGAGGCCGGCAAGTTCGCGAGCGAGGTGCTCGAACCCCTGAACCGCCCCGGCGACGAGGAGGGCTGCCGCCTCGTCGACGGCGCGGTCGTCACGCCGAAGGGCATGGCGGGGGCCTACCGCGCCTTCGCCGAAGCGGGCTGGACAACCCTCTCCGGCGACCCCGAACACGGCGGTCAGGGCCTGCCGCGCGTCCTCCAGCTGCTGCTCGACGAATTCCTCTGCTCGGCGAATCTCTCCTTCAGCCTGTTCCCGGGCCTCAGCCGCGGCGCCGTCGAGGCGATCGAGCGCCACGCCAGCCCCGAACTGAAGGCGATCTACCTGCCGAGGATGATCTCGGGCGAATGGACCGGCGCCATGGCGCTGACCGAGGCATCCGCCGGCACCGACCTCGGCCTTCTCACGACCCGCGCGGTCCCGAACGGCGACGGCGGCTATGCCATCACCGGCACCAAGATCTTCATCTCCTCCGGCGACCACGATTTCGGCGGCAATGTCGTCCACCTCGTTCTCGCCCGGCTGCCCGACGCGCCGAAGGGGGTGAAGGGCATCAGCCTGTTTCTCTGCCCGAAGTTCCTGCCCGATGCCGACGCCGATGCCGACGCCGGTGCCAGCGGTGGCCTCGGCGCGCGCAACGCCCTCTCGGTCGGCGCCCTCGAACACAAGATGGGAATCCACGCCCAGCCGACCTGCGTGATGAACTACGACGGCGCCACCGGCTGGCTCGTCGGCGAGCCCGGGCGCGGCCTCGCCGCGATGTTCACCATGATGAACGCCGAGCGGCTGATGGTCGGCATCCAGGGCCTCGGCGTCGCCGAGATGGCGAACCAGAAGGCGGCCGATTACGCGCGCGAGCGCCTGCAGGGCGCCGGGCCGAACGGTGCCCCCGATGGCACCCCCGGGCCGGTCGCGATCATCGCCCACGCGGACGTCCGCAAGATGCTCCTGACCGGCCGCGCCTTCATCGACGCCGCGCGCGCGCTTGGCGTCTGGACGGCGCTGCGGATGGAGACGGCCGCCCGCCACCCCGACCCGGAGATTCGCCGCGAGGCCGACGCGCTCGTCGCGCTCGTGACCCCGGTCATCAAGGCCGCCTTCACCGATTTCGGCTTCGAGACCGCCGTCGCCGCGCAGCAGGTCTTCGGCGGTCACGGCTACATCCGCGAATGGGGCATGGAGCAACTGGTCCGCGACGCCCGCATCGCCCAGATCTACGAAGGCACCAACGGCGTCCAGGCGATGGATCTCGTCACCCGCAAGATCGGCCTCGACGGCGGCCGCGTCGCGCGGCGTCTCTTCGCCACCATCGCCGCCGATATCGACGCCGCCGAACCCGCGCTCGGCGAGGCCCTGACGGGTCCGGTCCGCGTGGCACTCGGCCGTCTCGAAGCCGCGACCGCCCGCCTCTCCGGCGCCAGGCCCGATGAGGCCGGCGCCGGAGCGACCGACTATCTGCACCTCTTCGCCCTGGTCGCCTTCGGCTGGATGTGGCTGCGCATGGCCGCCGCCGCGACGCGGAACCCGGCCGCTTCCCGCGCCGAAGGCCGCAAGCGCGCGCTCGCCCGCTTCTTCGTGGAACGCATGCTGCCTCGGACCGCGGCGCTCGACGCCGCGCTCCGCGCCGGCCCGGATGCGACGATGGCGCTCCACCCGGAGGAGTTCTGACCAGCCGCGGCGATGAGAACCCGGCGCGGTCGGATCGGCGGGCATCCGCGCTCGCGCCTGTACCAGATATTGGTACAGGCTGCCGGACAGGAGGCCCGCATGGCACGGAATACATCCATTTCGCTGGGCGATCATTTCGCCGGTTTCATCGACGCGCAGGTTCGGACCGGCCGGTATGGCTCCGCCAGCGATGTCGTGCGGGCGGGTCTGCGACTCCTGGAAGAACACGAGGCCAGGGTCAGGGCGCTGGAAGCGGCGTTGATCGCGGGTGAGGCGTCCGGGGAACCGATCCCCTTCGATTTCGATGATTTCATTGCCCGGAAGTCCATTGCCCCAAAGCGCGCCGCGGAACCGTGATGAGAGGCTTCGTCCTCTCCCCCGCCGCGCAGGCCGATCTCGACGAAATCTGGGACTACACGGCCGAACGCTGGGGCCAGGAACAGGCCGCGCGCTCCCCCTGCCCTCCCGAGCCGCGCCATTGAAGCGGACCCCTCGCGCCGAGGTGCCCCCGCTTCGACGACCCACCCATATTCCTTGCGCAATTGAATGACCTATGGGACTGTCTTCGAAAATAACATTCAAATCATCGGTCGAGGCAGGAAATGGATGAAGTCATCAACCGGATCGGCGATCTCGCCGCGTCCGGGGAGCGCATGATCGAGAGACTCCGGCGCAAGGCCTTCCTTCCGGAAAGCCGCAAGGGGCTCGAGGTGCGGATCGGGATCGCCGAGGCGGCGCAGCTGCTCGGCTGTTCGACGAACCGGATCCGGATGGCCGAGGAGGATGGCCGCCTCCCCTCCCCTCCCCCGTCGGAGAACGGCCGCCGTCCCGGCTACGACATCGAGCAGCTGCTCCACATGCGCGATGTCCTCGGCGCGAGCCCGCGGCGGCGCGACGAGGATACCGCCGCCATCATCGCGGTGCAGAACTTCAAGGGCGGGGTCGGAAAATCGACCGTCACGACGCATCTCGCGCATTACTTCGCCGTCCAGGGCTACCGCGTGCTGGTCGTCGATTGCGACAGCCAGGCGACGACCACCACCCTCTTCGGCTTCAACCCGCATTTCAACGTCGCGCGCGAGGAGACGCTCTACCCCTACCTCTCGATCGACCCGACCGAGCCGGATCTGCTCTACGCGGTCAGGCGCACGCCCTGGCCCAATGTCGATCTCATCCCCTCCAATCTCGAACTTTTCGATGTCGAATACGAGCTCGCGGCGGCGGGATCGGACGGGCAATCCGTCCTGTCAACTCGTTTTAGATATTTGAAACAAGGACTTAATGATCTCGCGCGGAATTACGACGTGGTCATCCTCGACCCGCCGCCGGCGCTCGGGACGATCTCGCTCACGGTGATGCAGGCGGCGAACGCGCTTCTGGTGCCGCTCGCGGCGACGACGCCGGATTTCTGCTCGACCGTGCAGTTCCTGTCGATGATGGACCAGGTGCTGCGCCAGCTCGCCGACGCGGGCATCGAGGTCGAATACGGTTTCGTCCGGCTCATCTGCTCCAAGCTCGACAGCAACGATCCCTCCCATGCGATGGTCCGCGCGATCATGGATCAGACCTTCGGCTCCGCCCTGCTCCCGGTTCCGATCCTCGAATCGGCCGAGATCAGCCATGCCGCGCTCAGGATGATGACCGTCTATGAACTCGGGCGCCCGATCGGGACCGCGCGCACGCACAAGCGCTGCCGCGCCAATCTCGACGAGGCGCTCGGGCAGGTCGAGCAGCTCGTCCGGGCCTCCTGGGGACTGGCCTCCCCCGCACCCGCCGAGAAGGTTGTCCAGTATGCGGCCGGTTGATCCCGCTGCCCGGAGGGTCCGGTGATGGCCGGCAAGCAGAGCGACTATCTCGCCGACATTCTCGGCACGGAGGCGGACCCCCCCTCCCCCGCGCAGCCCCGGACGCGGCCGACGACGCTGCTCAACCGCGAATCCGCGCTCGACCGCGTGCGCTCCGGCGAAGTGCGCCAGGTCACCCAGCTGCTTCTCGACCCGGCCCGGGTGCGCGTCTGGCCCGGCAATGCCCGGATCCATGCGCGGCTCACCGAGGAGAACTGCCGCGACCTGATCGACTCGCTGATCGCCGAGGGCGGGCAGCGGGTACCGGCGGTCGTGCGCCGCGTCGAGGGCGACCCGGATCATGACTACGAGGTCATCGCCGGGACGCGCCGGCACTGGAGCATCGTCTGGTTGCGCGCGCATGCCTATCCCGAGATGCGCTTTCTCGCCCAGGTCGCCGCCCTCGACGACGAGGCGGCGTTCCGTCTCGCCGATATCGAGAACCGCGCGCGGCGGGATGTCTCCGACATCGAACGCGCGCGCAACTACGCCGCCGCGCTGGCGACCCATTACGGCGGGCGCCAGAAGCGGATGGCGGAACGGCTGCGCGTCTCGGAGGGGTGGCTCTCCAAGATGCTGCGGGTCGCGACGATCCCCGACCAGGTCCTCGCGGCCTTCGCCTCCCTCGACGATCTCGGGCTGAAGCCGGCCTATGGTCTCGCGCAGGCGCTCGGCGACAAGGCGGCGGCGAAACGCATCCAGGCCCGCGCCCGGGAGTTGGCGGCGTGCCGGGCGGCGCGGGCCGCGGCGGGCGAGACGCCGCCCGGCACGGCCGAGGTGCTCCGCGCGCTCCTCGCCGTCGCCCGTCCGGAGCCGGAGGCGCCGCCGCCGGAAGACCTCGACTACGTCTCCCGCCACGGCCGGCCGGCGCTCTCGGTCCAGTCGATCAATCGCCAGGGCATGACGCTGCGCCTGCACGCGGGATCGGGCGCCGGGACGGACGAGCTGGTCGAGGCGCTGCGGAGCATGCTCGAACGCCTGGAGGCGCGGGGCAGGGGTTTGCGGCGCTGATCTTTCCCCGGGGAAAGACCGGCCGATCCGGCGAGACCGGGCGGCGGTTTCCCCGGGGAAACTTTTCGCGGGCGCTTTTCCGGAAGCGCTTCCGGCATGATCCCGACCAGCGGCGCGCGCGCATTTTCCAGAAGTTTCCCCGGGGAAAGATTTCCATGGCCCGATCCACCGAGCAGGACCCGCCCAGACAGACCCCGCCCGAACAATTCGATCTCTTCCTGCCCTATCTCTCCGATCTGCCGCTGCGCGATCAGCGCGAGATGATGGAGCGCCCGTTCTTCAGCCTCGCCAAATCGAAACGCACCAGGCCGATCGAATACCAGAGCCCCGACGGCAAGGCCTGGGTCCATGTTTCCGCCAATCCCGACTACGGCATGGCGACGATCTGGGACGCGGACATCCTGATCTATTGCGCCAGCATCCTCGCCGACATGGCCCGGCGCGGGGTGAACGACATCCCCCGGACGCTTCGGATCATGCCCTACGATCTGCTCCGGTCGATCCACCGGCCGACCACGGGACGCGCCTACGACCTGCTCGGCCAGTCGCTCGACCGGCTGGTCGCGACCACGGTCAAGACCAACATCCGCTCCGACACGAGGCGCGAGGCGACCTTCTCCTGGCTCGACGGCTGGTCCCAGCTCGTCGATCCGAAGACCAACCGGAGCAAGGGCATGACGCTGCAGCTTTCGGGCTGGTTCTACGAGGGCGTGCTGATGACCGGCGGGGTCCTGTCGATCGACCGCGCCTATTTCGACCTCACCGGCGGGCGGGAGCGCTGGCTCTACAGGGTCGCACGCAAACATGCCGGCGGGGCGGGGGAAGGGGGGTTCGCGATCTCGCTCCCGACGCTCTTCGAGAAATCGGGCGCGGAAGGCCAGTACCGCCGCTTCAAGTTCGAACTCACCCGCATCGTCGAACGCAATGAATTGCCGGGCTTCGATCTCGCGCTCGAATTCGCCTCCGACAAGGCGGAGCCGGCGATCCGGATGACGCGGACCGGCGGGGAGGGCAGGGGGCTTGAGCCGGCGCTGATCCTTCGTCCCGCCACCCGCGCCGAAACCGCCATCACCGCCATCCCCGAACAGACGCTTGACCGCCTCCGGGCACGCTACCCCGGCTGGGACCTCGAGCGGCTCCGCGACGATTTCCTCGACTGGATCGCCGGCGATCCATCCCGGGTTCCGGACAACATCGACGCGGCCTTTTCCGGCTTCGTCCGGGCCCACGACCAACGCAACCGCCACCTGCACGGGAAGTAGCCACGTTCCCGAAATGTCGTGGCATGACATCACCGCGCATGACCGGACCCCCTGAACCGTCAGGGCTCAGCCCGCATTGAACATGCGGCTCCCGGGAAGCGGGGCGGGAGATTCAATTCGAAGCCTTGTGTTCCGGAGCGACGACACATCGGGAACGGGCATCGATCCTTCGGGAACGATTCACCGACACATCAGGAACACTACCGCCGACACATCGGGAACGCATGGCCGACACATCAGGAACAGGGGGAAGGATATTCAGAATAAAAAACAATGCCTTGCGCGTAGGGAACCGCCCTTTAACCTTTTAACCAATCTTATAACTATCTAAGCGTCCAGGGGACTTGGATCGACGCGGGAATAATGCTCCCGTTCACCGGGCATGCCTCCCGGCGCTCCGGTGGGATCAACAGCCATCGAACAGGATTACCTCGGAGAAATCCACGATGCCTCCGACCACTCCCGCGCGGATGCTTCACTCCATGTTGGGAAAGACGGGCGCTCAAGCGCCCGTTCGCGGAGCAGCCGGGCCCGGACGGCGGTGATCGTGACGAGGGCGATGATGAAGGGCAGTCCCGGGTCCGGGGTCCCGTTGATCATCGACGCGGCGACGATGCTCGCCAGGGCGGCGGCGCGGACACTGGCGACGATCGCCACGGTACGGGGCGAAGCCAGCCATTCCAGCGAGCCGAGCCCCCGGGCCGTCACCACGAGAAGCAGCGCCATCAGGAGGGTGCCCGCCAGCCCGAGCTGGGAGAGGACGGCCACGGGCCAGCTCGAGGCGCGCGAGCTTCCCATGCCGACACCAAGCATCGAGGTGTCGAAGAAGGCCTGGATGCTCTTGATGTTCCAGTAGGCCCGGCCCTGCCCGGATTCGGAACCGGCCTTGTCGAGAATGGAAGCGTGGACGAGATCGATCACCGGGTCGAAGGCCGCCTCCCTGTAGAGGGCGAGGGCGACGAGAGCGACCGCGCCGGCGGCGAGCAGCGCCAGCATGCGCAGGTCATCGCCGCGCAGGCGATTGGTCAGCAGGGCCCGGAAGATCCCCCAGGCGGCGCCGGCTCCGAGCACGAAGAGCCCGCCATAGGCGGTGGTCGAGGTCGAGACCAGGAGAAGGATCAGCAGCAGGGCGCTCAGCCATTTTGTCAGGCGATCGCCCGTATGGCGCCAGTAGGTGTAGCAGAAGGCGAGACAGGTCAGCGAGGCGGCGCTGAAGGAAGAGGGTTCCGGAAAGGCGCCGTTGACGCGCGCGAAACCGGCGCTCACCTGTTCGCTCAGCATGACATAGCTCGCGGTCCGGAGCGGCGCGAGGACATCGCTCACGCCCGCGTTCTTGCCGGCGAAGTCGAGGAGGCCCATGCCGGTGTGCAGCAGGCAGAGGAGCAGGAAGCCGCGGCGCACCTGTTCCAGCCGGTCCTCGCGCAGCAGCAGCGTCCAGAGGGCGATCGCGGTCAGGGTTCCCACGGCGAGGTAGCCGGGCTGGGTGATGTTGCCGGAGACGGGCGCGAGCATCGCCTCGACGACGCCGCCCTCGGGTGCCACGACGAAGACGGTGGTCTCGCCCAGGAAGAGACGCGGGAAGAGGATGGCGCCGATCAGGGCATAGGCGGTCAGGACGCAGAGTACCCAGGCCGGACGCACCTCGCCGAAGACCACGCCGAGATCGTGCCAGAGGCTCCGGCGCGCCGCGGCGGCGAGAACGAGCGCGCCCGCGAAGAAGGTATAGATGAGCGGCGTGGACCCGCCGATCGCCGACAGGGTCGCGATCGCGGTCGAGCCGAAGGCGAGGGAGGCGATGAGACCGATGATCAGCGTGCCCCCGAGGGAACGGTCAGCGGGGGAACGGGGAACAGGGGGGCGGTCGGCGGGCGAACGGGCGGCGAGGACGTAGCCGGCGAGCATGAGCGCGCCGCAGACCAGAAAACCCATGAGCGAGGGTTGCACCGACAGTTCCCGTTTCCGACCGCGCCGGGCCCGATGATGGCCTTGCCGGGCCCGCGAGGGGTCCCGGGCCATGCGGCGGGGGAGGGCTCCCTCCTTCGGGGGAGGGCCTGGCCCGGGAGTCCGGACCCCTACGCCGATCGGCGTAGGTCCTGACCGTTCGGCCGGGGTGGCGCGCGGCCTCTTCTCAGAATCGCCGCAATATCCGGCTTCGCCGGGCCAGCTTGCGCCAGGGATAAAGCCAGGCGAGACGGAAGCGGGTCCGGCGTCGGTGGCCCAGGCCCGCCTGGGCCTGGGCGGGTGGCGTCTCCGGCGCCGGAACCGCTCCGTGGGCCAGCAGCGCCGCCGCCTCCCGGTAATACCGGTCGAACCCGCCCTCCCAGGGCCATCCCGCCGCGTCCCAGGGCTTCGGGGCGCTGGAGAAATGCCAGATCCTCGGATGCAGCCCGCGCGGGCGCGGATCGAGGGCCATCATGTGCTCGCTCTGATAGTTGTAGCGCAGCGGCAGCGGTTGGACCCGCTCGCGCGCGGCGAAATTGAGCGCGCTCTGGTCGGACGAGCGGCAGCGGTCGGGATGTTCCAGCAGGAAGGCTTTCGCGACCGGAACGATCTCGGCCCAGGTCGCGCGCGAGACATAGAGCACGCCGGAATTGAAGTACTGCTCCGGCGCGCAGCCGAGCCCCTCGAGATAGGCGAGATCGCCGGCGCGGCCCCGGCCGCGGTCACCGAAGTAGATCGACAGGGCATCGGGGACCGCCATGATCCGGCCCTCCGGGGGGGGCGCCGCGAGCAGGCTGTCGAGCTCGCCATCGACCATGGTGTCGCCGTCGAGATAGAGGAAGCGGTCGATTTCGGGATCGAGCAGTTCGTCGAGCCAGAACCGGGCCAGGGCGATCGGCGGCAGGTAGCGGTCGCGATGCCCGCCGGCATATTCCCCGAAGCGGTCCAGCTCGGCCGGCCGGACCTCGATCATGGTGTCGCGGACGGCGTTCCCGATCTCGCCGATCGTCTCCGGATCGCCGCCGACCACGAAGAGGCAGACGCGGACATTCCGCGTATGGCGCGCGACCGACAGCGCGGTCGCGAGCGTCGGGATCACGTAGTTCAGGTCGCAGATCAGCACCACGGCCGGCTGGCCGGCTGGCGCCGCGGGCACCAGTCGCGGCGCGGGACCTGTCCCCGCCGCTTCTCCCCGCCGCCCCCTCTCAGGCTCCCTCCGCGGCTCGTCGTGACCGATCCGGTCGGGCGCCCATGCTCGGGACGATGACATGTTCCTTCCTCCTGCGATCTGGCCCGGGCGGCATCGCGCGCCCCGCGCGCGTCCGCGCGCCCCGGATCCGCGCCCCGGAGCAGTCCACGGCGAAACCTCGCCCGGCCGAACCGGATGATCGGTCAGGATCTCCGCCGAAAGAGGTAGCCCCGGGCTCGGCAAATGGATGCGTTCCGCCCCCGGGTTCCGCCCTAGGCTTGCGTGCGCGGCGGAGGAGTTCCGGCGGAGAAGTTCTGGCGGGGGAGTTCCGGAGGAGGAGTTCCAGGAATGATGCGACAATGCGCCGGCGCCCTCGGGCTCGCTCTCGGCATGCTGATGGCGGACCCCGCCGCCGCGCTGCGATGGGGCGTCAACGGGCATCCCCTGACCGCCTATCCCGGCATCGGCTTCGAGGAGCAGATCGACCTCGTGGCGGGGATGGGGGCGGATTCCTACCGCGTGAACATCTCCGACGCCGGCCAGGCGCCGGTGCTCGCGCGGGTCGTGGCTGCGGGCAAGGCGCGCGGCGTCACGATCCTGCCGGTGCTCACGCCGGGGGTCGATATCGCGGGTGCGAGCGCGGAGGATCTCTACCGGGCGGCGCGGAGCTTCGCGACCACCCTCGCCACGCAGTTCGGGCGGGACATCCCGGTCTGGGAACTCGGCAACGAGCTCGAGAACTTCGCCATCGTCCAACCCTGCGAGACGCTCGACGACGGAACCACCTATCCCTGCGAATGGGGTCCGGCGGGGGGTGTCGGCCAGCTCGATTACTACGGTCCGAGGTGGGAAAAGGTCAGCGCGCTGCTCCGCGGCATGTCCGAGGGGATCGCGGCCGTCGACCCGGAGCTGCGCCGGGCGATCGGTTCGGCCGGCTGGGGCCATGTCGGCATGTTCGAACGCCTGAGCGCGGACGGCGTCGCGTGGGACATCTCCGTCTGGCACATCTATGGCGAGGACCCGGAATGGGCCTTCGAGCATCTCGCGAAATACGGGCGCCCGATCTGGGTGACCGAGGTCAATCACCCCCTCGGCAGCCGCGACGGAGAGGCCGCCCAGGCCGAGGGGCTGCGAGGGATCATGACGCGGCTCGGGGACCTTTCGGAGCAGTTCGACGTGGAGGCCGCGCATATCTACCAGCTTCTCGACGAACCCTACTGGGCGCCGAGCTTCGAGGCCGTCATGGGACTTGTCCCGCTCGGTCCCACCGCCGAGGGTGGCTGGCGGGTTCTGGCACCGAAACCGGCCTATTCCGTGGCGCGCGACATCATCGTAGGCGACCGGGCGGCTATCCCGAAGCGTCCACCCGCGCCATGAGCTCGAGATACTGTTCCGCGATGCGCCGCCATTCGTAGCGTCTGAGCCGCGCGGCGCCCGCCGCCACGAGCGCGCGCCGCAACGCGGGATCGTCGCTGAGCCGGCCGATCTCCCGGTCCCAGGCGCCGGGATCGTCGGGATCGGCGTAGAGCGCCGCGTCGCCGCAGATCTCCGGCAGGCAGGGCGCGGTCGAGGCGATCACCGGGCAGCCATGCGTCATCGCCTCGACCGCCGGCAGCCCGAAACCCTCGATGCGCGAGGGGAACAGGAAGGCCACCGCCCCGGCCAGCGCCTGAGCGAAGTCGTCGTCCGGGACGCGGCCGAGCAGGACGAGATTGTCCGGTGGAGCGGTCGGGGCGGGCAGGGTGGGCGTCCCTCGGGTGGACGTCCCTCTGGCGGGCATCCCTGGGGTGGATGTCCGCGGGGTGGAGTTTCGCAGGGCGGAGCTTCGTAGGGCGGAGGTCCGGGCCGCGATCAGCGCCGCGTCGACCTCGCCCACCATCCAGAGGTCGAGGCCGCGGGCGTCGAGCAGCGGCGCCAGCCGCAGCAGGAGGTCGAGGTTCTTGTAGCCCTGGCCCCGGCCGAGGCAGAGCACATAGGGGCGCCGGGGCGCGGCGAGCCCGCCCCGGGCGGGGTCCCATCGCCGGGCGTGATCGCCGCCATTGTAGGTGACGGTGATCTTCCCGGCCGGGGCCACCCCGAAGGCGACGAGGCAGTCGCGCGAGAATTCCGAGACGGTGGTGATCGCCGCCGCGCGCCGCCCGACCGCCGGGAGGATCACGCGGTGCGCGAGCGCGAAGAGCTTTCCGTAGCTCTCCGGCGCCAGCCGGGTGTGCAGGTCGTGGATGCAGGCGATCTGCCGGCGGACCGCGACCGGTGCGAGATTGCAGAAGCTGACCAGCCCGCCCGGGACATGCCGCGGCAGCACCGTCTGCGCCCAGACGAGCGGCAGGCGCGGCCGGATCGGCTCCGGCACGACCCGCGCCGGAATCGCCCCGAGATCGAGCGGCGCGCGCCCCGCGCCCGGAACCACGATGTCGATCTCCAGATCCCGGGCGAGCGGGTGGCCCTCGGCGATCAGCGCGTCGAGCGCCAGCGTGACCTCGCGCGCGTAACGCGCCACCCCGGCGGGCGCGAGCGTGACGAAGTCACCGTTCAGCGTCCAGCGCCTTCGGGTTCTCACGCCGATGGCCACCGGATCGATCGGCGGGATCATTGGTGGGCCCATCGGCGAGACCGCCGGAACCGTCTCGGGACTCATCCCGGGGGAGCGCCCGCCGCGGGCCGTGCTGTCCAGGGGTGCCACCATACCCTCCGTCTGCTGCCCGGGCAGGCTAGACCCGCCTCACCCGAGGGCTGGCTCATCCAATCAGATGAGGCGCATATGCCTTCGCATGAGCCCGGCCGCGCTCGGGGCAAGGGCGGGGGCGCATCTCTGGCCGAATGGCGAGGCTGACGCCCGCGGCGTTTCGGCCAAGCTTCTCCGGTGACGCGGATCGGTGACGCGGGAGAGGCCCTTGCATGCGACATACGGAGCGGAGGCCGTGAGGGAGGCCATGCGGCTGGCGGTCGTGATCCCGACGCTGGGGCGCCCCGAGCAGATCGCGCGCCTCGTGGATTACCTCGCGCTCCAGTCCCGCTTACCGGAGATGGTGCTGGTTTCCGCGCCGGACGAGACGCATGTCGTCGGGCTCGGGTCCGGGTCGGGGGCCAACTCCGGGCCCAGTTCCGCGACCGGCCCCTTTCCGGTGCGGGTGGTCTTCGGTCCGACCGGGTCCTCCGCGCAACGCAACACGGCGCTCGACGCGCTCGGATGCGACTACGACGTGATCACCTTCCTCGATGACGATTTCATCCCGGCGCGGGACTATCTCGCGGGCGTGGTCGAGGCTTTCGCGGCCAATCCGGATTTCGCCGTGGTGATGGGGCGGGTGCTCCGCGATGGCGCCACCACCGCCGGGCTCGACTGGCCCGAGGCGCTCGCGGCGCTGGCGGAGCCCGAGCCCAATTCCGGGCCCAATTCCGGGCCCAGTTCCGGGCGGTCGCCGCGCCCGGTGGTCGATCATGTCGGCGCCTATGGCTGCAACATGTCGATCCGCGCCGACCGGATCGAGGGCCGGCGCTTCGACGAGCGGCTGGTGCTCTACGGCTGGCAGGAGGACATCGATTTCACCAGCCGGCTCCGCGCGCGGGGCCGCGTGGTCTGCGTCGCGGGCCTGCGTGGCGTCCATCTCGGGCTCAAGACGGGGCGGGTGAGCGGCACGCGGTTCGGCTATTCGCAGATGGTCAACCCGGTCTATCTGATCCGCAAGCGCACCGTTCCCGCCGGTTTCGCCCTGCGGCTGATGGGTCGCAACCTCGCGGCCAATCTGGTCCGGAGCCTCCGCCCGGAGCCCTATGTGGACCGCCGGGGGCGTCTCCGCGGCAACCTTCTCGGCCTCGCGCATATGCTGCGCGGGCGGATCGATCCCGAACATGTCCTGCGTCTCTAGCGCCCCGCGCGGGCGGGGCAGGGTCCCCGCGGCCGCGTTCCCGCGCGCGCACCCGTCCGCGTTCCGGACCGGGCTCGCACGCCTGTTCACGCTCCTGCTCAGGCTCGGGCTTCTTCTCGGGCTTCTGCTCGCACCGGGGCGGGCCGGGGCGGGCGAGAGCTATCCGCTCGGGCCCGAGGACCAGCTGCGGCTGAAGATCTACGAATGGCGCGCCTCGCGCGACACGATCTTCGAATGGACGGCCCTGAACGACGTCTTCACCATCGGCGCCGACGGAATCCTCTCGCTGCCCTTCGCCGGGCGGATTCCGGCGGAAGGGCTCGAGACCGGCGCGCTCGCCGATGCGATCGCCGAGAGCCTCGCGCGCAACATGGGGCTGGGCCAGTGGCCCGATGTCGCGGTGGAGGTGGTCCGCTTCCGCCCCTTCTACATCCTGGGCGATGTCGCGCGCCCGGGCGAATACCCCTATCGTCCGGGGCTGAGCGTTCTGAACGCCGTCGGCGTCGCCGGCGGCCTGCCCGTACGGGCCGACGGGCTCGACCGCATGGACCGTGAGCTTCTCGCCGGTCAGGGCGATATCGAGCAGCTCGCGCTGACCCGGATCAGCCTGCTGGCGCGCCGCGCTCGGCTGCGCGCCGAGGCCGCGGACGCCGAGGCGATCGCCTTCCCGGCGGAACTGACCGGACCCGAGGTGAACGTGGCGGCGGGCGCGGCGGCCGGCGTCCTGATGGAGCAGGAACGCGCGCTCTTCCAGGCCCGCCGGAACGGCCTCGCCACGCGGCTGCGCGCGCTCGAGGAGCTCAGTGGTTTCCTCGAGCGCGAGATCGACTCGCTCGGCCGGCAGCTCGGCTTCCTCGACCAGCGGATCGCCAGCATGCGGAAGGAATTCGAGACGGTGAGCACGCTCGTCGAGAAGGGCATCGCCGCCGCGCCCCGGCAGATGGAACTCGAACGCGCGCTGCTCCAGGTCCAGAGCGACCGGCTCGCCGCCGAGACGGGGCTCCTGCGCGCGCGCCAGGAGGCGAGCCGGACCGAACTCAGCATCCTCGAACTGCGCGACGAGCGCGCGAGCGAGATCGCGGGCGACCTGCGCGCGACGGAGCTGGAGCTTGGCGAGGTCCGGGGCAGGGCCGGGACCGCCGCCGCGCTCCTCGATGAATCGGTGACCGCGGCGCTGCGCCTCGGTCGTGCCAGCCGCGCCCGGCCCGTCTACACGATCACGAGGCCGGCGGGGGCGGGCGCGGCGGTCGAGATCCGGGCCGACGAGGCGACCGAGGTTCGGCCGGGCGATACGCTGCGGGTCGAACTGCCGCTGCCGGTTCGGCCGGCGGCGGAGACGTTCGGCTCCCTCGCCGACCCCGCGCCGCCCGCCGAAGGCGCGGAACCGCTTGTCCGCTAGCGCGCGGAGCGACCGAGGAAGCTGGGGGCGAGACGGCCCTTGGCCCACGCGGGCGGCATCCGCGGGATGAGAGATGTGATGACGCGGGGGAGGGGGCCGCTCGGGGTCGGGCTACGCCTTCCGGCCTGGCCGGCTACGCCGATCGGATCGATTGCCCGGGCTCCTTCTCACCGTAGCCTGCGGGGAAGTCTGGCTTGTGAGGTGCGCGCCATAGAGACGAACTTCCGACGCGGGCGGCCAAGCGGCGCCTTTCTGACCGGCTCCCTGATTGGCCCTCTGATCGGTCCTCCGATGGGGCCTGGGCCTCTGCCCGGACAGTTCCGTCCGGCGCGGGCCGGGGCGGTGTGACGCGATGCAGGTACGTCCCTGGCAGCCGGGCGAGGCGCGGCCCGCGGAGCCGCTGCGGGGGACCGAATTCATCGGCCTCGCCGACATCACCGCCTTCCTGCGGCGCTATCTCGTCTCGATCCTCGCCTGCGCGGCGGCGGGCATCATCCTCGCGCTCTTCTCGGTTCTCACGACCGATCCGACCTATACCAGCACGGCGCAGATCCTGATCGAGCCGAAGCTGCCGCAGTATCTGCAGACGACGAGCACGGTCTCGACCTCGCTCGACACCGCCCAGATCGAAAGCCAGATCACGGTGATGAAGTCGGAGAAGATCACCCAGATGGTGATCGACCAGCTGGGGCTGATGGACAATCCCGATTTCTTCATCCTGCGGGAGGCGACCCTGGCCGAACGGCTGAGGCGATTCGCCGGCGCGATCCTCGGCAAGCTCGGCCTCGCTCCGGAGCCCCCTCCCTTCGACCCCCTCGGGCCAACCGCCGCGGCGGGGAGCGGCGTGGCGGGGAGCGCCGGGACGGATCCCGCCGTGCCCGTCCTCTCCGATTTCGAGCGGGGCAGGATCGCGATCGATCTCTTCGCCGCGAACAGCGATATCCGCCGGGTCGGCGTCTCCTACGCGGTCGCGATCGCGTTCAGGTCGCGCAATCCGCAACTCGCGGCCGATGTCGCGAATGCGACCGCGGACAGTTTCGTGCGCGAGCAGATCGAGACCAAGGCGGCGCAGGCGCGGCAGGGCGGCGAATGGCTCGAGCGCCGCATGGGCGAGATGCGCGACAAGATGAACACGGCCACCCAGATCGCGCAGGAATTCCGCGCCCGGCACGACTACCGCGTCCAGCCGCCGGGCGCGCGGCTGAGGAACGGACAGCTGATCTACGACGATCCCGCGGGCGAGACCTCCGACCAGCCGACGCTCGAGGAACTCGAGGTTACCGCCGACACCTACCGGCAGATGTACGAGAGCTTCCTGCGCGCCTATACCGACAACCTGAGCCAGCAATCCTATCCGGTGGCCGACGCCCGCGTGATCACCGCCGCCACGCAGCCGCTGGCGCCGAGCTATCCCCGGAAGAAGCTGGTGCTCGCCTTCGGCCTGCTGGCGGGGTTGATGGCCGGGGTCGGCCAGGCCTTCCTGCGCCACACGCTCGACGGCGCCCTGCGTTCGCCGCGCCAGGTCGAGGAGCGGCTCCGGCTGAGATGCCTCGCGGCGCTGCCCGCCAGCCGCTCCTGGCGCTCGCGGCCGCGGCGCCCGGAGGAGATCGCGGAGGCGCCGCGGTCGGTCCTCGGCGAGAGCCTCAGGCGGGTCCGGTTCGCCATCCAGCGCGCCGCCGGCGAGCCGATCCGCGCCCTTGGCGTCGTCTCGGCGGCCCCCGCGGAGAACCGGAGCATGATCGCGAGCAATCTCGCCGTGCTCCATGCGATGTCGGGGCTCCGCACGCTTCTGGTCGACGCCGACACCGACCACGCGCTCCTGACACGCCGGCTTCTGGGGGAGCACGGCGGGGAGCACGGCGACGGCGGGGAGCACGGCGGGGAGCGCCGTGACGAGTCCGACGGGGAGCGCGACGGCGATCGCGGCGGCGCGCCCGCGACGGCCGGGATCGTCCCGGGGCCGCGCGGGGTCGATCTGCTGACCCTCGCCCCGGACGGGGACGCGGCGAGGAATACGGCGAGGAATACGGCGGGGACCATGGCGGGGAACATGCTGGGCCGCCCCTGGCCGTCCGACGCCTATGACATGGTCGTGGTGGACCTGCCGCCGCTGACGGCCGGGTTCGAGGCGCTGGCCCTCGGCGGGCGACTCGACGCCGTGATCATCGTCGCCGAAAGGGGCGGCACGCCGATCGAAGCGGTGGAGGAACTCGCCGCGATGCTCCGCGCGCATGGCGCGACGGTATCGGGTGTCATCCTCGACTGAGGCCGCGCCCTTTCGGCCGGATTTTCCTCTCCGATCCCGCCCGCGTGGCCAGGCGAGCCTGCCCCGGCACCCTCCCTTTTTCACCTTTCGGGACGTGGGATGCGCTCGCGCTACCGCCTTGGGTGGAGCCCCGGCGTGCCGGCCGGCGCGGGGGTACCACCTATTCCGATCTGGTCGCGATCGGGTTCCCGCCGAGGATCGGGCAGCGGACAATCAGGCGCGGCGGCGATGATAAGCGATCTTCTCGGCGGATATTCCCGGTACAGGTTCGGCGCGCTTCCCCTCTCCCCTCCATCCGGCGGGGACGAGGCAGAGGGGACACCCCTGGGTGGTTGGCCGAAACGGCTGGTCGACATCACCTTCGCCCTCATCGGCCTGATGCTCGCGGCGCCCCTGATGCTCGTGGTCGCGCTCCTCATCAAGCGTTTCGACCCGGGGCCGGTCTTCTACGGCCACGAGCGCGTGGGCTTCGGCGGCCGGGCGTTCCGCTGCTACAAGTTCCGCACCATGGCGACCGACGGCGCGGCGCTGCTCGCGGCGCATCTGGCGGGCGATCCGGAGGCGGCCCGGGAGTGGCGCGAGACGCAGAAACTCCGCCACGATCCCAGGGTCAGCCTCCTCGGCCGGGCCTTGCGCAAATCGAGCCTCGACGAGCTGCCGCAGCTTCTCAACATCCTGCGCGGCGAGATGAGCTGCGTCGGGCCCCGCCCGATCGTGCGCGACGAGCTCGAACGCTATGGCGCGAACGGCGGCGACTATCTCCGCGCCCGGCCGGGGCTCACCGGAATCTGGCAGGTGACGGGACGCTCGAGCGCGGAATATGCGACACGGGTGCTGCTCGACTCGAACTATGTGCGCGGCTGGTCGTTGTGGAGCGATTTCGTCATCCTCTGCCGCACGCCGAGGGCGCTCCTGCGCGTGAGCGAGGCCTGCTGAGGGCGCGTGGCCTTGGACCGGGGATATCGAGGCGCGGTGGCCGGGCAACGGGCCCCATGCTCCACTCGGAGCCCTGAAAGGGCAGGTTCCGACCCGGCTCAGGTTCGCAGACGCGCGATGAGAAACTCCGGCAGCATGTAGCGCCAGGCCGCTCCGCGTGGGCGGAAGGCGATCCGCCCCTTCGCGGCGAGATCCGCCAGGATCATCGCGCGCCTGACCGGTGGCATGACACGAAGCGCCAGCTCGGTCGCATGCGCGATCCGCCTCTCACGCGACAGGGCGCCAGCCGCGGGAACGAAGACGAAGGGCCAGAACAGGTCGATATCGCTGAATGACGGGCCCTCCGCGATATCGATTCCTCCCGAGGATCGGGCCGAATATCGTGGAAGCCCGAGGATCCGCCCGTAGAGTTCCGAAAGGGTGCGGGTCCAGTTCGCGCCCGTGTGGGTCGCCTCGATCGCATCGCGCGTTCTGGCGCCAAGCGCGCCGCGAAGGCCGGGATCGTCCAGGAGCGCCCGCAGCTGGCGATGCAACTCGCTTATCGACGAGGCGCGCATGAGCACATCGTCCATGCCGAGCGAATCCGCCCCCATCACCTCGCAGCCCGGACCGAAGGGGCTGTACGTGACGAGTGGCAGGCCGGAAAGACCGGCCTCGAGCAGACAGGTAATGGAAGCGAAAATGAAGGTATCGAGGTAGATGTCGGCGCTTTCCAGGAACAGCCGGTTGTCCGGCCGCTCCGGAAGCATGATGATCTGGCCCGGAACGGCGCGCATCGCGGCGGACCAGTCGGCACGGCCGCCCGGCCCGATCGCCACCAGCAGGGCGCGGGGATCGGCCCGCAGCAGCGGAACGAGGGCGTCGGCGAAACCAGTCTCGCCGATCGGCCGGTACTTTTCGCCCCGCGCGATGGTCAGGATGATCCGCGCGTCCTCCGGAAGCCCGAGCGTCCGCCGCGCCTCGGCGCGCGACCCGCGGCGTTCGACTTCGTCGAGGCAGAGCGGGAGCGACAGGCCGCGGTCGGGAGAAATGCCGCGCCGGTTCGCGCGATGCATCTGGCCCGATCGCCGGGAACTCACCACCGCGTCGACGAACTCCGCGCCGAGCCAGAACTGGTGATCCGCATGATCGAGAAGTACGACCGGCGGCCGCCGCCGCATTCCGGCGAGGGCCAGGAACGGGACGATATCGTAATTGGCGACGTGGAGGACGACGATGTCCGAACGCCCGATCGCGACCTGAAGCTCCCTGGCCCAGGTGACGATTCCCCCGGGTCGCCGATTGATCGAGCGGACCGCGCCTCCGGTCGCGCTGGCCGCGGCGATCAGGGCCTCGGAAGGCCGCTGGCTCTGTCGGGTCAGCGCGACCGAATGCGTGTTGCCGAGATCCCGCCCGATCCAGCGCTGGAGCATGCGGGCATGTCCGCCGATCACGCCGACGTCGCTGGCGATATGGAGGATGCGTAGCCGATCCGAGCGGGCTGGCCGGGCACCCTCCGTCGGGAGCAGAGCCTCCCCGATCTGTCGGATCCGTCGTTCCAGGGAGGCGCAGGCGAACATGCCGCAGTGCCAGATTCCCGCGTAATTCGCCGCGATCTGGGCAGCCGGGATCGCCTCTTTGTAGCGTCTGGCGGTGACGAGCCGATCCAGTTCGGCGGAAAGGGTCTGGTACTCGCTCCACTGCTCCGCGATCAGCCGCCGCCCCAGGGTCCGCCAGGTTCCGAGTTCGTTCCGGATACGGACATCAAGCATACTGGCATCCAGCATACTGGCATCCGGTGTACAGGCATCCAGGGCTTCCGGGGCAACCTGGCCCCGGGGCACAGCCATCTTCCGTGGAGTCATCTCCGCCCACTCCGACTGTCGTGAAGGGCATCGGGGCCGCGATACGATCCGGCACGCCTTCGGCGCGACGCCGCGTGTCGCGCGGGCATGAGGGGCTGTATCGCCTCTCCTCGATTGCTTTCCGATACCCGCCCGGCGGGAGACTCGACGTGAAGATGCCGGAACCACCTCTGGCTCTGGGCGATCAACGCGCCGAGAACCATGTTGTAACGGATGAGATAATCCGGGTTCGACGAAATCTCGCGGAGCGCCCATAGAACCGGCAGGGACAGGACGAGCTTCGGGCGTGACAACCGCCAGGGCACCGGACGGCGGAGGGCTTCCGCGACGGCGATCTGGGAGGCCCCTTCCCAATAGGCCCGTCTGGCGACCCATGCGCGATCGAGCCGCGCCTCGGGAATGCGATGCCACACCGAAATGGAACCGTGGTAAATGGAAATCATGCCAAGTTCGAACAGTCTTTCGAACAGGAATGACTCCTCTCCTGACAAGAGGGCGGTTCCCGTCCGGCCCGTCGCCGTGGGGAATCCGCCGGCCGCCGCGACCGCGGCGCGCCGGACGGCCATATTGGCCCCGACGATGTTGAAGCCATCCGAAACGGCTCCGTCACCGTCGATCTGCACGCAGGACAGCAACAGCATCCATCGCCCGGTGACGTGGTGCGCGGGGACCCCGGCCGGCCAGAGGGGAACGGTTCTTCCGCCAACCACGGCGACCTCCGGTGGCGCCGATTCGAGCCTTGCCAGCAGGGTCTTCGCCCAGTCGGGATAGGGGATCGCATCATCGTCGAGGAACGCGACCCATTCGGCGCGAGCGGCCTCGCAGGCCAGGTTTCGGGCCAGCGCCAACCCAGGTTCGTTCGAGCGCACGTATCTGGCGCCGAACTGGCGGGAGAGCCACCTGAGTTCCCGTGCTTCCTCCTCGCCCGAGCCGCTGTCGACGATGATGAGTTCGAAGCCGGCGTCTTCGACCTGCGGAGCGAGGCCCTCGCAACAGCGCCTCACGTCGGAGGCCCGGTCGTGGGTGCAGATGGCGACCGTGACGGAGGGAGCGGTTGGCATCCTGGCGGGGGAGGCCGGGGCCGAGGGCAACTCGTCCGGCAAGACGTCTGGCAAGCCGTCTGGTTCGGGCGATCTCATGGCATCTCGGCGACGCCGCCTCTCGGAAGGGTCTCGCCGCGAAAGACGATCTCCGCCGTCTTCGGCCCTTCGTATCGCAGCCGGACGATCGGCTCCGGGGGCTCGCTCGGATGTTCCCCCAGCGCCTGCCCGAGCGCCTCGACCACCCGCGCCTGCGTCTCGGCGGTCATGCCGGGGAAGAGCGGCAGGATGATCCCCTGGTCGCGCGCGGCCTCGGAGCGCGGCAGCGGCCAGCGCCTCGGCTGATCGGCATAGGCCGCTTCGAGATGGACGCACATGATGCCGCGCCGGGTCGCCACGCCGAGGTCGAGCATCCGCTGCATGACCGCGCGCTGATCGAGGCTCGGATCGAGGGTCTGATCAAGCCGGACGCAGTAGCTCTGCCAGTTCGAGCGCGCCCAGTCGGGCTCGGCCGGCGGCGCGACGCCGAGCGGGGCCAGGGCCTCGGCATAGGTCGCTGCCAGCGCGCGGCGCGCCGCGACGATCCCCGGCAGGCGGCGGAGCTGCGCGCGCCCCACGGCGGCCTGGATGTCGGTCATCCGGTAATTGAAACCCGCGACCGGATAGTCCTCGAAGATCACGCGCCGCGCCGCGTGGCGGAGACGGTCGGGGACCGACATGCCGTGCTGGCGCCAAAGGCGGAAGCGGGCGTCGAGCCCCGGGTCGCGCGTGGTCAGCATGCCGCCGTCGCCGGTGGTGAGCACCTTGCGCGGATGGAAGGAGAAACAGGCGATATCGCCCGCCGGCGCGCCGATCCGGCGCCAGGTCCCATCGAGGCGGATCTCGGAGCCGATGGCGCAGGCCGCGTCCTCGATCACCGGCAGGCCATGGGCGCGCGCGACCGCGAGGATGGCCGCGAGGTCGCAGGGCATCCCCATCTGATGCACGCAGAGGATCGCGCGGCTTCGCGGCGTGATCGCGCCCTCGATGGCGGCGGGGTCGATGTTGTAGCCTTCCGCCTCGATATCGACGAAGACCGGGACCGCGCCGCATTGCCGGACCGCGTTGGCCGTGGCGATGAAGGTATGGCTGACGGTGATGACCTCGTCGCCCGGGCCGACGCCGAGTGCTAGGAGCGCGAGATGCAGCGCCGTGGTGCAGTTCGAGACGGCGCAAGCATGCGGCGCGCCGACGGCCTCGGCGAATTCGCGCTCGAAGGCTTCGACCTCGGGGCCTTGCGTCAGCCAGCCGGAGCGGATGACGGCGCTCGCGGCCTCCGCCTCCTCGGGGCCGAGGACGGGTTGCGCGATCGGGATCATCACGCCGCCGGCGCGATCGGCGCCGCCCGCTCGGCACGCCACCAGCTCACGAGATCGCGGATGCCGTCCTCGCGCGCGATCCCGGTCCGGAAGCCGAGCGCCGCCGCCGCCGCCGCGCCCGAGGCGAGCCGGCGGGGCACCGGATTGACGGCGCGTTCGGCCTCGTGGATCGGCACGAGATCCGGGCGTCCCATCGCGGCGGCGAGCGCGCGGGCGAGGTCCAGGAGCGAGGTCTCGGTCTCGTCGCCGACATTGAAGACGGCGTCGCTCGCCCCGGCGCGCGCCGCGAGGATGTTCGCGCGGGCGACGTCGCGCACATGCACCATGTCCATGGTCTGCGACCCGTCGCCGAAGATGATCGGCGGCAGGCCCGCCTCGATCCGCTCCATCCAGCGCACCATCACCTCGGTATAGCGGCCGTGGATGTCCATGCGGGGGCCGTAGACGTTGAAATAGCGCAGTGCGATGTAATCCAGCCCATACATGTCGTTGAAGGAGCGCAGCAGGCCCTCGCCGAAGGATTTCGCCGCGCCGTAGAGCGTGCGGTTGGCATAGGGATGATGCGCCTCGGTGGTCGGGAAGTCCCCTGCCATGCCGTAGATCGAGGCCGACGAGGCCATGATCACCTTCCGCGTGCCCGCATCGACGCAGGATCGCAGCAGATCGTAGGTGGCCTTGACCATCACCTCCATCGCCAGATCCGGATCGGCCGCGCAATGGGTGATACGCAGCGCCGCCTGATGGAAGACGATCTCGCTCTCCGCGATCAGCCGCGCGATCAGCTCCCGGTCGCGAATGTCGCCCTCGATCAGCTCGACCCGCCCGCTCGCGAGCGCGGTGGCCAGATTGGCGGGCCGACCCCGGACCATGTTGTCAATGACCACGACGCGCGCGCAGCCTTCGTCGAGCAGCAGATCGACGATATGCGACCCGACGAAGCCCGCGCCGCCGGTGACGAGCACCCGGGCTCCATCCAGCGGGTTCCTCTCCGTGCCTTCCATGGCGTTCCTCATGCTGTTTCCTCGCCGACGCGCTCGGGCATGCGTTCATCCGACCGTTCATCCGGCCGCTCGCCCAGCCGCTCACCCAGCCGGTTGACCGCCTGGACCACGCGCGCCGCCCTGTCCTCGCCGAGCTCGGGGTAGAGCGGCAGCGACAGCGTCTCCGCCGCCAGCGCCTCGGAGGCCGGAAACGCGCCGCGCCGATGCCCGAGATGCGCGTAGGCCGGCTGCAGATGCACCGGCGTTGGATAATGGATGCCGGTGGCGATGCCGGCGCGGGCGAGCTCGTCCCGGGCGGCGTCCCGGTTCGGCAGCCGGACCGCATAGACATGGCAGGCATGATCCGCGGCGATCGGGCCGGCGGGCCGGCCGATCTCCGGGCCGAGCCCGGTCTGGTAGACATTCGCCGCCCGTCGGCGCCCGGCGTTCCAGGCGTCGAGCCGGGGTAGCTTCACCCGGAGCGCCGCGCCCTGCACCGCGTCCATGCGGAAATTGAAGCCGTGGCGCACGTGGTTGTACTTGCCCTCCTGCCCCCAGTCCCGAAGCGACCGGATCCGCTCGGCGACCTCGGCGCTGTTCGTCGTCACCGCGCCACCCTCGCCGCAGGCTCCGAGATTCTTGCCCGGATAGAAGCTGAAGCAGCCGATGTCGCCGATGGCGCCGGCCCGGCGCCCGCCGCGCTCGGCGCCATGCGCCTGGGCCGCGTCCTCGATCACCGGCAGGCCGTGCCGGTTGGCCACCACCCGGATCGCCGTCATGTCGGCGAGCCGCCCGTGCAGATGCACCGGCAGGATCGCCCGGGTGCGCGGCGTGACCGCCGCCTCGATCAGCGCGGGGTCCATGGTCCAGGTCCGCGGATCGATGTCGACGAAGACCGGCGTCGCGCCGGCGTAGACGATCGCCGCGGCGGTGGCGACGAAGGTCATGGGGACGGTGATGACCTCGTCGCCCGGGCCGACGCCGGCCGCGAGCAGCGCCAGATGCAGCGCGGAGGTGCCGCTGTTGAGCGCGACCGCGTGGTCGGCGCCGCAGTAATCGGCGAATTCCGCCTCGAACCGCTCGACGGTCTCGCCGAGAACATAATCGCAGCCGTTGAGGACCGCGACGACCGCCTGCTCGATCTCGGGCCCGATCTCGCGGTACTGCGCCCGCAGGTCCAGAAACGGGATCATGAGGCCTTCTCCAGCAACCGCAGATCGACGGGCTGGCCGCGCCGCCGGGTCGAGGCGGTCGCGGCGGCCAGCATTTCGACCACCCGGAGCCCGCTCTCGCCGTCGTTCACCGGCGCCGCGCCGGTCTCGACGCAGGCGGCGAAGGTCTCGACCTCGCTCAGCAGCGCCTCCTTGGCCGAGAGCGCGGGCGCCCACATGTCGCCGATCCGGTAGGAGATCATCCGCAGGTAGGCCGCCTCGGGATCGGCCGCGTCGCTGACCGAGATGCCCCGGTCGTAGACCTTGACCTTCTCGCTGGTCTGCATGTCGTCATAGACCACCATGCGGCGGCTGCCGCCGATCAGGGTCTGGCGGATCTTCACCGGGGAGAGCCAGTTGACGTTCAGATGCGCCATCGCCCCGTCCTCGAAATAGACCGAGAGATGCGCCATGTTCTCCGGGCTGCCCGGCAGGAAGCCCGCCGCGCTCGCCGAGATCGCGACCGGCCGCGCTGCCATCAGGAAGTCCATGATCGCGAAATCATGCGCCGCGAGATCCCAGATCACGTTCACGTCGCGCTGGAAGAGGCCGAGGTTCACCCGCGTGGAATCGTAGTAGTAGACCTCGCCGAGGCTGGCGTCGTCGATCATGCCGCGGATCGCCTGGACAGCCCCGGTATAGACGAAGGTGTGGTCGACCATGAGGACCAGGCGGCGCCGGGCGGCCTCCTCGACCAGCCGCGCGGCCCGTTCCGGCGTATCGGTCATGGGCTTCTCGACCAGGACATGCTTGCCGGCCATGAGCGCCGCGAGCGCGATCTCGAAATGCGTGCTGACCGGCGTCGCGATCATCACCGCGTCGATCATCGGATCGCGCACCAGATCCTGCCAGTCCGCGACCAGCCGGGCGGAGGGGTGGCGGCGGCCGGCGCGCTCCCGCGCCGCCGCCGAGAAATCCGCGATCGCCGCGATGGCGAGAGCATCCGCCTCCGCGGTCGTCCGGGCCAGATTGGGGCCCCAGTAGCCGTATCCGACGATGCCGACCCGGATCATCGTGCGACCCCCCCGGCCAGTTCGAGCGCATCCGGCGACGCGATGTCGCGCAGGCGGTTCGGATGCCGTGCCGGCTTTCCGCGGTCGCGCACATCGCCTACCACCCGGGCGGGATTGCCGGCGATGACGGCGAAGTCGGGAACGTCCCGGGTGACGACGGCCCCGGCGCCGACCAGAGCGCGCTCGCCGATCGTGACACCGCAAACGATCGTGGCGTTCGAGCCGATCGCCGCCCCGCGCCGCACCCTTGTCGGCGTGCATTCCCAGTCGTCCGCGCCGAGCATCGCACCGTCTTCCCCGGCTGCCCGCGGAAAGAGATCGTTTGTGAACATCACCCCGTGCCCGACGAAGACCTCGTCCTCGATCGTCACACCCTCGCAGACGAAGGAATGCGACGAGATCTTGCAGCGCGCGCCGATCACGCTCCCCTTCTGGATTTCCACGAAGGGTCCGATCAGCGTGTCCCTTCCCACGGCGCAGCCGTAGAGATTGACGAGATCGGGATAGCGGATCGTCACACCCCCGGACAGATCACAGGATTCCACAGGCATTCGATACGACCTCGCCGCCATGTTCCCCGGCGAGCCAAACGGCCCGCTCAGGTATGAGGCGCGCGATCGCCCGCGCGGGAAACCTCCCCATTGAGTTGAAGCCACCGCCCGCGACCGGCTTCTCCCGCGAAGGGCGATCGTCCTTTTGGTCGGGTCTCGTCCGATCCTGTCCCGGCTTGTACCCGACTTGTCCCGGGTCGCGGCGTCGCGGCGTCGCTTCATCCAAACGGCCAGGGGGACCTACCCCTTTGATGGATCCGAGCGCGCGTTCCACCTCGCGATAGGCTGGCGCGGGCTTCCGGCATCGGGCCGACCCCGGGGGAGCCCCGTGACATCCAGGATGCATGAGCCAGTTGCGCAAGCCATTTCTCTATTCCGCCTGCGACAGATACATGATCCTCGTTCTCGGCCTCGTCATGACGGCGATCGTGGCGCGGCTCCTGACGCCGGACGAGCTTGGCCTCTTCGCGCTCACCTCCGGCGTCATCCTCGTGAGCGAAGGGCTGCGGGATTTCGGGGCGGGCACCTATATCGTCCAGGAACGTGAGCCCAGCCGAACGGGCGTCCGGGCCGCCTTCACGATGTCCGTCATGATCTCGCTCCTGCTCGTCCTGGCCCTGGTCGCGGCCGCGCCCGGGATCGCCGCCTTCTATGGCGAGCCGCGGCTCGTGGGCGGGCTGCGCCTGGCCTCGCTCATCCTGATCCTGAACGCCTTCGCGGCGCCGCCCATGGCGGTCCTGCGCCGGGATCTGGATTTCCTGCCGGTCGCCGTGATCAACGTCTCGGGTGCCCTGGTCATGGTGGCGGTGACCCTCGGCATGGTCCTGCTCGGCCAGGGCTATCTCAGCCTCATCATCGGACAGATCGTGGCCATCGCATACGGCCTCGTCGCGACGCAGATCTACCGGCCGATGCTTTGGGTCTTCCTGCCTCATCTCGGCGGGGCGCGCGAAGTGGCGGCCTTCGGCGGCTGGATCAGCGCGACCTCCGTCCTGAACAGCCTCTATATGTCGCTGCCGAACTTTGTCCTCCCCCGCGTCGCGGGGTTCGAGGCCGCCGCCCTGCTCAGTCGCGCCTCGCAGCTGTCGCAGCTGTCGGATCGTGTCATCGTCGGCGCCATCGTTCCGGTGATCCTGCCCGCCTTCGCCACGTTGGCGCGGCGTGGCGAGGATCTGCGCCAGGGGTATCTTCATGGCGTCCGCCTCATCACGGCGGTGCAATGGCCGGCGCTGCTCGGCCTCGCGATCCTCGCCGAACCGGCGGTGCGCATCGTCCTCGGCGACCAGTGGAACGCCGCGGCCGATCTCCTGCGCATCCTCGCGCTGGCCTGGCTCTTCATGGCGCCGGCGGCCCTCACCTTACCCATCCTGGTCGCGTCGGGTCACACCCGCGACACCCTGACCGAGAGCCTCATCGCGCTCTCTCTCGGCGCCGCCATCTTCGCGGGTTTCGCCCCCTTCGGGCTTCGCCCACTCGCGCTGAGCTTCTTCCTGTCCCTGCCGATCCAGATGTTCGTCGCGCTGGCGTTCATCCGGAACCGGCTGGGCTTCACCTGGAAGGAATTCGCCGCCGCCTGCGCTCCGAGCGCGGTCTGCGCGGTCCTCTCGGCGATACCGCCGCTTCTCGCCGCGGCCCATGCCGGTTTCGCCTTCGCCATGCCGGCGGCTGAACTGGTCCTGGCGGTCGGCGGCGGCGGCGGCGCATGGCTGATCGGCCTCGCGCTCACGCGCCATCCGCTGCTGAACGAGCTGCGCAAGGGCCTCGCGGTGGCCCGTCGCGTCCCGGCGCCCACATGACGGCGCCCACATGACGGTGCTCCGGGGATCCTTGCCCCGCCGCGCGAAAGAGGGGGCGAAAGGGCGGGGCGGGAGGTCCCGCGCCCAACGGAAAGACAAAGGGAGGGATCCCGTTCGAAGCGGCCTGAAATCATCCTGCCATGACCAGCACGCGAGGTCTCGTCCATGAGCCGGCAGAGCGGAAGACGGATATTCGACTATCGGGAATTTTCCGGTTGGGCGCGATTTCCCCGCGTCCTCGCCCCGCTGGTCGAGCCGGAGCGCGACTTCCGGGTCCTCGACATGGGCGGCGGCGCGAATCCGATGCTCGCGCCCGAGGTCGCGGCCAGGATCACCTACGCGCTGCTCGACATCGACGCGGCCGAGCTCGCCAAGGCGCCGCCCGTCTACGGCCAGCGCTTCCACGCCGATGCCACCATCGGGGTGGAGGATTTCGTCGCGATCGTCGGGCGCGACGCCTATGACCTCGTCTATTCGCATATGTTCATCGAGCATGTGCGCGATCCGGGCGCGATCCACCGCAACATCTTCGCGGCGCTCAGGCCCGGCGGGCGCTGCGCGCACGCCTATCCGATCGCCCACAACATCCCGCTCGCGCTCAACGCCCTGCTGCCGGACGCGCTCAGCCGGCGGATCGTCCAGATCGCCCAGCCCGAGCGCGACCTCGACGGCAATCTCGGCAAGTTTCCCGCGTTCTACCGCGCCTGCTACCCGCCGTCGCGGCGCGCGACACGCTTCTTCGAGAGCTTCGGTTACGAAGTCGAGACGCATCACGGCTACGCGGGACACGCCTATTACCGGCGCATCCCGCCGCTCGACGCGCTGGAGCGGGTGGCGCGCCGGATCGCGGTCGTGGCCCAGCTGCCCTGGGTCACCTTCGGGCTCGTCATCCTGCGCAAGCCGGCCGGCCCCGGGCCCGGGCGGCGGAAGGTCCGGTAGGCAAGGCGCGCGCCGGCCTCGGCCGGGCAGCGCGCGCGGGAAGGAGGAGAGCATGGTCTGCGGAGCGGGATTGTCGGAGGCGAGGGCCAGTCATGCCGGATCCCAAGCCCGGCCCCATGCCCGGCTGGCCAATGTCGATGCGCTGCGCTGTTTCGCGATGACCGCGGTGGTCGCGCAGCATTCCGGCCTGCTCCCCTTCGGCTGGATGGGTGTCTGGCTGTTCTTCGTCATCTCGGGCTTCGTGGTGAACCTCGCCCTGCTCGGGCCGGACATGGCGCCGCGGGGCGACCTCGCCGGGTTCTTCCGGCGGCGCTCCGCCCGGATCGCGCCGATCTATTACGGCTATGTGCTCCTCGCCGTCGCGGCGGCGATCGCCACGGGACAGGTTCTCGATCCGCTCGCCGTGGCCTCGCTCGCCGGATTCTTCAACAACGCCGCGATGATCCTTGGCCGGGGCGAGATCCCGGGATCGCCGATGGCGCATCTCTGGACCATCTCGACCGAGATGCAGTTCTACCTGGTCTATGGCGTGGCATTCTTCCTGCTGCCGCGTCGGGGCGTGGTGGTGTTGCTCGTCACGCTGCTGCTGGCCGGGCCGCTCATGCGCGCCCTCGTCGCCGCGCGGCTCGCGGCGCTCGGCTGGGGCGCGGAACCAGCCGGCTATGCCGTCTATGCCGGACCTTTCCTGCATGTGGACGCCTTCGCCATCGGCGCTCTCCTGGCCTTCGCCTGCCGGGCCGGGAAACTCGCGGCCCTGGCGCGCGGGCTCGCGCTCTCGGGGTTCGTGGCGCTCGCCGCCTACGCGGCCTGCTACGTCTGGGTGAACTGGGCCATTCGCGGCGCGACGGGCGTCGATCTCTTCCGGGGCGTCATCTCGGGCATCCTCTTCGGCGAGTATCGCGAGATTCTGGTCTACTGCGCGGTCAACCTGGCCAGCGCGGGCCTGGTGGCCCTCGCGGCCACCGACGATCCCCTGATCCGCCTTCCGCTGCGCTCCCGCCTGGCGCGGCGGATCGGCGAGATCTCCTACGGCGCCTATGTCTATCACGCCGCCGCGCTCTATCTGGTGTCGATCGCGCTGCGTCATTCCCTGAGTATCGGAGAAGACCTGAGCTTCGCCGAGCGATCGCTCCTCTTCGGCGGCGGCTACATCGCGACGCTTCTCCTCGCCGAATTCTCCTATCGCCACATCGAAACACGCTTCTTCCGCCGCCGCCCACTCCCTCCCGTGACGCGCGCATCGGCCTAGCTACTCACCTGAATCTAAAGTGCGGTGCATGTGCTCGGTTGGGCCTCTGGCGGAAGCGCTTGACGGCGGCGAGGATTTCGTCGGCGGATTTGACCTAGCGGTAGGGTTTGGGGTTCGCGTTGTGGGCCTTGATGAAGGCCAAGATGTCGGCTTCCAGATCGGCGGTGGAGCGGTGGGCGCCACGGCGGAGCTGCTTCCGGATCAGTTCCGCGAACCAGCGTTCGACCTGGTTGATCCAGCTCGCCGAAGTCGGCGTGAAGTGGACATGCCAGCGCCGGTTGCTCCCGGTCCAGCGCCTGGATCTGGGATTTTCATCCACGCACAACACGATGGCCCAGTTCGGCGGCATCGGGCACTCCGGTCACCCGCTCGCGGGACGACAAGACCACGTGGCTACAAACCGACGCGGCGACAGCGAGACAATGCCACAACGAGGCGTCGCGACGAACCCGCGCCACCCCGATACGCCTCCACGCCGAGACGGCATCACCGCGCGGCTCCGGCGCTCCCACGCCTCGGGACGGCGCCACCCCGGCCACGTATCGGCGACAGGGCCCGAGCGCTTCGGAGCCCGTCGGCGACGAGGCTTGTCCGCTTCGAAGACGCGTCGCCGCATGACTTTGCACACGCAATGCGATAGTGAGACGCTGCGGCGCGAACGCGGAGATTTGTGACCCTCGCGCCGCGAAGTCACAAGGCTAAATGACTGATTCATCGCGTGACTCCGACGCTCCATCGCCGCCGCGCCACGGCGCTCGCGCGACTTCGGCTGGAGCGAAAACTATCGCTTTAGGAGTAGGATTCGATAGGGGTAGGGTCCGAGGCAGGATATATGAATACGTAGAACATCGCCGCCGTGCCCACCGACGTGCCCCCCAACCGACCACCCCGCCGCCGCGCCTGTGCCAGATGACACGGCACCCACCTGGCGGAACCGCCGCCTGATCCGGAGGCGATGGCGTAATCCCGAGCAGGCGCGCAAGGCGCCGCGCGCCGACAAGCTCATTTCTGTCCGCGTGACCGAGGCCGAGCTCGCGGAACTCGACGTCCAGATCGCCGTGCTCGGGATCAAGCGCAACCGCGCGCTCCGCATCGCAGCGCGCCGGATCGGCGGCTTTCTCGAGATCGACGCGGCGCTGGTCGCCGAGTTGCGCGCGCTCAATCGCCAGATCGCCGGCATCGCCACCAACGTGAACCAGATCGCCCACGCCGCGAACCGGACCCACGATCCGGACTACCGCGCCTTCCTGGAAGAGCGCGCCGAGCTCGGCCGCGTGCTCCTCGAGGTGCGCGGATTACTCCAGCGCATGCTCGATCTCGGCGCGCGGCGCGAGGATGGCCTCGCCCGTCTGCGCGCCGCCGCCGCGATAGACACCGCCGGAGGCGAGCCGAAGTGACCGCCGTCGTCTCGGTCCCCGAGCTGCAGTGCCGGGGCGCGGCGGCGCCACCCCACCTCTCGTCGGTCGACGCGGTGATGGGCGAGGACTGAGCGCGGCTGCGCCTTGGACGCGGCGCGGCCGCGCGCGAGGGGCAGGTGGCGCTGCGCTCGTCCGAGAGCAGCTTCGGCGTCGAGATCACGGCCGGGGAGGCGGGTCGGATCGCCGCCGACCGGGGCATGCCGGAGGCCGACCGCGGCGGCCCGGGTCGCACCCCGTGCTATGCCGATGGTCCGGATCGTCAGTGCCATGGCCTGCTTCTGGACGGCGAAGACGTGCTCGATCGGGGCTCGGAGTTTCGAGCGGGTGGCGTTGCCGCGGCGGATGTGGGGCGGCATCGGCTTTCCTGGCCGGCGGCGCCGGTGGATGTGGCTCACGAGACCGCTACGAAGGCCTCGTTCTTCTTCGAGCGGTAGGCGTTGTCGGCCCAGACGCCCGAACCGGTGTTCGTGGTGTCCAGAAACCCCCGCCGCAGCATCCGTCCGTCGTGCCCCGCCACATCGGTGACACCCATCGCCGGATCAGCCGGTGTCGGGGTCATGCTGGCGTGCGCCTTGTAGCCGAACGACGGGATCGTGATGTCGGGCAGCACGCCGCCGTCCTCGCGCGTGCGCGTCTTGCCGAACTGTACTGTCCGCCGGGCGTTCGTGTCCTTCCGCCGCGCCTTCGCCGGCGCGTCGGGCCAGATCTCGGCCGCGCTCTCGCCGGCCTTGATCCGGCGATTCTCAGCCTCGGTATTTCGCTGCTTGAGCGCGGCGACGAGTGTGCTGTCGACGATCTGCCGCGTCGAATCGGCTGAACAGGCCCTCGATCGCGCCGGCCTTCGTGAGGCGTTCCCTGAAGGACCAAATCGTCTTCGCGTCGGGCACCCGGTCGTGCAGCCTGAGACCCAGGGACTGCATGAAGGGCAGACGGTCGGAGATTAGGAACGCGGCGCGGTCGTCGCTGAGACTGTGCCGCGCCTGGATGATCAAGAATCTTCAGCATCATGACCGGATCGAAGGGTGGGCGGCCGCCCTTGGTTCCAACTGAATGGTTCAGCGCCGCCCGCCTCGAGCTCGGGCCGGAACATCTCGAAATCCACCGCCTCTGCGAAAGCCTGGAGCCGGTCGCCAAGATCGCTCAGCCGCCTCATCCGGTCGTCGAAGTCAAAGAACCCAGGCTGCCTCGCCATGCCAATCTCCCGAGCAGATCCCTGACCGAGAGTGAATCAGCAAATCGCCCCGAGAGCGGGGTTTTTCGAGGTGCTCAGCTGCGGTGCGACGCAGCCAGCAACAACGCGGATCAGGACGCCGCCGGCGACTACTCTGGTCGTCGACGCCTCGCTGATCGCGGGTCTGCTGCTGCCGGACGAGGAGGGGACCGATCCCCGCGTCCTGGAGGCGGAGGAGCTGGCCGCGCCTTGGCTGCTCTGGGCGGAGCCGCCGAACATCCTGGTGGTGAGCGAGCGCCGCGGCCGTCTGACGCCAGGTCTCGCGGAACAGATGCTCGACGCAGTGAACGGGCTCGGCATCGATACGTAACCGTCCGACGCGGCGGTGCTGGGCCTTGCGCGGCGCCACCGCCTGGCGTTCTACGACGCGCTCTGTCTCGAGCTTGCCTTGCGCCTCGACGCGCGGCTCGGAACCCGGAACGCCGCGCTCGAGGCGGCGGCGCGCGACGAAGGCGTCGTTCTGGCGGGGTAGGGGGCTGGTCAGGCTCTCTTGCTTGCCAGCCGAGGCGGCCCATTTCAGTCCGAGGGAAATCGAGCGCGAGTTCCGGAGTGCCAATTCGCGACATGGCCGCCATCCGCATGGTGGCGAAAGGAGCCCGAAGATGCCGCTACGCAACCGTGTCACCCCGTTCGGCGACATCGTCGCGGTGCCCGCGCGCGGCATGTTCACGGGCAATCGCGGCATCATCCATGCGCCGGAGGGGCGGCGGCTCGGCAACCGGCGATGGGCCGGCAAGGCCTGGCTGATCTGCGAATGCGACTACAAGGGTTGGACGCGCGAGGTGATGAGCGGGCGCAAATGGACCGAGCTCTTCTTTCTGGATGAGGCGACCGCGCTCGCCGCCGGACACCGGCCCTGTTTCCTGTGCCGCCGGGACGCGGCGAAGCGGTTCCGCGACGGCTGGCCGGGCACGCCCTCGGCCAGGGTCATGGACGCCACGCTGCATTCGGAACGCCTGCGGGGAGGGCTCAAACGGTTGCATCCGCTGCCGGCGGGTTCCCTGCCGCGCGGCGTGATGGTGGCCTCGGGAAGCACCGCCTGGCTCTGGGCGGGGGATTGGCTGCGGTGGTCGCCGCACGGCTACGCGCCCGGCCGGCCGTCTGGTTTCGACGGAATGCTGACCCCGCCATCCAGCCATGCCGCGCTGATGGCCGGGTATCGCGCCGTGCTCCATCCCTCCGCCCGATCCGATCGGGCGGAGGGATGACGAGAAGCCTTTCCGGCGATGACGATATGTGGCGGTGGGGGCGAGCCCCCTCCGAGCGTGGCGGCATTCCAGAGCAAGGAACGGAGTGCCGCGGGCGCGCCTGGTCTTCATTCTGGCGGCGGGTCGGATGATCCGGCCGGATCGAATGGAGATGAGACGAATGTCACGAGAAGACGAGAACAAGGCCGTTGTCGCGAAATGGTTCAAGGGGTTCTGGGGCAATCCCTATGACGAGGGCGTGATCGACGAGCTCGCCGCCGACGATGTTCTGGTCCATTATCCGATGCATGGTCCGCGCAAGGGCAGGGACGACGTCAGGGCGTTCATGGCGGAGTTCCGCGAGGCTTTCCCGGATCTGAACTTCTGGGGCGTCGGCGAGCCGATCGCCGAGGGCGACATCGTCGTCGCCCGCTGGGACGGCGGCGGCACGCATACCGGGCCCGCGTTCTCGGATCTTCCGATCGGATCGCTGGACGAGGCGAATACCGGGAGGACCATCCGTTTCACCGGGACGACGTGGTTTCGCCTGAAGGACGGCAGGATCGTCGAGGAACTGGGCCAGGAAGGCGCGCTCGACGCGGTTCGCCAGCTCGGCCTGATCAGGGCGGCCTGATTCAGGAGGCATGACGGCCGTTCCCGTACGGGCGGTGTCGAGGCCTGCCGCCTGTAGGGGAACGCGACGGACGTCATGCCGGTTCAGCGAGGAAGGAGCCCGCGTCATGACCATGCGCCTGTTTCACGTAACGATCCTGACGATCGGTGTCGCCTGCGCGGCCTCCGCCCAGGAGGCCGCGCAGGGCCCGGGCTTGGGCCCGGACTTGGGCCCGGACTTGGGCCCGGACTTGGGCCTGGACCTGGAGGCGGACTTGGAGGCGGGTTTCGCGGCGACGGATCGCCGGGCTCCGGCGCCGCCGACCACGACCGGGAAGGAGCGGCTCGGCGAGAAGTGGACGGATGAGCAGCGGGTGGACAATTGCGGTGTCCCGCCGGAGCGGCGGGGCGATACGCCAAGACCCGATCGCTGCGCATCCGGGGCAAGGGACTGATGCGCCCCGGCGACCCGAGCCGCCGGCCGGCGAACCGGAACCGCGACCCCGGCAAGACGACCGAGCCGGGCAAGACGACTGACCCGGACAGGGCGATCGTCCTCGGATGGATCGAGGAACTGGTGCGCGCCGGCCTTGCCCGGTCGCACCCCTTGCCGGGCGGCGAGCGCGAATTGCGCCTCATCACGGGCGAGGTGTTTCGCCTGACGCGGGATACGGTCTTTCGAGCATCGTGACAGCCGGGATTTGAAAGCAAGGACCGGAGTGAGAGCGCGGCGGGGACGGGCATATATTGGTCCCAGGGATCGACAGCGAAGAGTAGGGATCATGACCACGAAACCGACCCCGGCCGAGAAGGACCCGCGCTGGCAAAGCGTCCTGGAGCGTGACGCGGACGCGGATGGCAGCTTCGTCTTCGCCGTGAAGACCACCGGCATCTACTGCCGGCCGTCCTGTCCCTCGCGCCGTGCGAAACCTGGCAATGTGGCGTTCTACGACGGACCGGCGGCGGCCGAGGCGGCGGGCTTCCGCCCCTGCCTGCGCTGCGCGCCGAAGGGGCGATCCGCCGCCGAGGTCGGCGCCGAGATCATCGCCGAGGCCTGCCGGATCATCGAGGCCTCGGAGGACTTGCCGAGGCTCGACGACCTCGCCGCGCGGGTGGGGTTCAGCAGCCATCATTTTCACCGCCGGTTCAAGGCGATCACCGGGCTCACACCCCGCGAATGGGGTGCCGCGCATCGCGCGCGCAAGGTCCGCGCCGAACTGCGAGACAAGGAGACGACCGTGACCGAAGCGATCTACGACGCCGGGTTCAACGCGAACAGCCGGTTCTACGAGACCTCGAACGACGTGCTGGGCATGACGCCCACGGCGTTCCGGAAGGGCGGCGAGGATACCGATATCCGTTTCGCCGTGGGGGAAAGCGCGCTCGGCGCGATCCTCGTCGCCGAGAGCGACAAGGGCATCTGCGCCATCGCGCTGGGGGACGATCCCGAGACGCTGGTCAACGAGCTGCAGGACCGCTTCCCGAAGGCCAATCTGATCGGCGGCGACGCCGATTTCGAGGCCCGCGTCGCCCGCGTCGTCGGCTTCGTCGAGGCGCCGCGGATCGGCCTCGATCTGCCGCTCGACATTCGCGGCACCGCCTTCCAGCAGCGCGTCTGGCAGGCCCTGCGCCGGATTCCGGCCGGCGAGACGGTCAGCTACGCCGAGATCGCCCGCCGGATCGGCGCGCCGAAATCGGTCCGCGCCGTGGCGGGCGCCTGCGCCGCCAACAAGATCGCCGTTGCGATCCCCTGCCATCGCGTCGTGCGCGGCGATGGCGAGATCTCCGGCTACCGCTGGGGTGTCGAGCGCAAGCGCGCGCTGCTGGATGTCGAACGCGAGCGCGCGCGCTCGGGGAAGGAGGCTCAGGCATGAACGCCCTGACCGATATCATCCCCCCGACGCCCGACGATTTCATCCCCGCCAAACCCGCGGTCACCTCGGCGGAGGAGCGCCTCGCGGCCCAGGACTGGGAGGCTTTCGCCGAGGAGATGGACCGCTTCGGCTGCGCGAGACTCAAGGGCGTGCTGACCCCGGAGGAGTGCCGCGATCTCGCGGCGCTCTATCCCGAGGAGCGGCATTTCCGAAGTCATGTCCACATGGCGCGGCACGGGTTCGGCAAGGGCGAATACCGCTATTTCAAGTATCCGCTGCCGGATCTGCTCGGCGGTCTGCGCACGGCGCTTTGGCCGAGGCTGGCCGGGATCGCCAATGACTGGAACGCGCGGATGGGCATCGAGAGGCGCTATCCCGAGACGCATGCGGATTTCCTGCGCCAGTGCCATGAAGCTGGCCAGACCCGCCCGACGCCCTTGCTGCTGCGCTATGTCGAAGGTGACTTCAACTGCCTGCACCAGGATCTCTACGGCGATCTGGCCTTCCCGCTCCAGGTGGCGTTCCTGCTGTCGGAACCGGGCCGCGACTTCACCGGCGGCGAATTCGTGCTGACCGAACAGCGCTCCCGGATGCAGAGCCGCGCCGAGGTGGTGCCGCTTTCGCAGGGCGACGCCGTGGTCTTCGCCGTCCACAACCGCCCCGTTCGGGGCAGCCGCGGCCACTACCGCGTCAACCTCCGCCACGGCGTGAGCCGCGTCCGCTCCGGGGAACGCCACACACTCGGCATCATCTTCCACGACGCGAAGTGATGCCTGACAATCTGGCTTGGAAGAGGGAAACTCACCGCTCTTCCGCCGTCGCCATGGCCTTCAACCATCGGTAACTCCTGGGGAGCACAATCGTCCTTCCCACTATGCGGTGGCGATGAGAGGGCGGGCACGTACGCCGCGCCCGCCCTCGTGGCTCACTGGCCGAGCCAGGCCTGGAACTTGGCGTCGAGCTCGTCGCGGTGATCTGCCCACCACCCATAGTTGAACAAGATACCGGTCTTGGCGTTCTCCGGGTTCGTCGCCATGTGCGGTGCCATGTCGATTCCGAGCTCGGCGTGCTTGCCCACCAATGGCTGCGACGACGCGCGCGCCGGGCCGAGGGGCTGGTACTTCGAAATGTCGGCGAGCTTCTGGCTGCTGGTCGCGAACCGGAGGAAGTGCCTGACTCGATTCAGCCGATCCTCGGGCAAGTCGGCAGGTAGGACGAAGCCGTCGATATCGAGCACCTCGTAGTCCCAGAGCATCGCGACAGGCTGCTTTTGCTCCTCGATTACCGAGAACAGGCGGTTCCCGTAGGTCGAGCCGATCAGCACCTCCTTGTCCGCGAGAAGCTGCGGGGTCTCGGCGCCGGCCGACCACCAGACGGTCTGGTCCTTGATCGTGGCGAGCTTGTCGAACGCCTTCTGGGCGCCCTCGTCGGTCGCCAGAGTGTCGTAGATCTTGTCCGGGGCGACGCCGTCGCAGAGCAGCGCCCATTCGAGGTTGTTGATCGGCCGCTTCTCGAGCGAGCGCTTGCCCGGGAATTTTTCCGTGTCGAAGATGTCGCAGACCGAGGTCGGGACCGCGCCTTTCCAGTCCGCGACGTCAGTGCGATAGCCGAACGTCGTCGAGTAGAGGTTGGTCGGGACGAAGCATTGCGAGACGATGTACTTGCCGACATCTTCGCTTGCCACCGTTCCGTCAGGGGCCGGAGCGAGCCATTCGTCGAAGGGAACCTCCGCCACCAACCCTTCGTCGCACAGCCGGATCGCATCGGCGGCGAGGACGTCGATGAGGTCCCAGGTGACGTTGCCCGCCTCGTTCTGGGCGCGTAGCTTGGCCACGCCCTCGTTCCCGCTCTCGTCCCAGATGATCTTGACGCCGGTCGCGGCTTCGTAGGGCTCGGCGAATACCTTCTCTTGCATCGCCTGGTAGGCGCCCCCCCACGAGACGATCGTCATGGTATCGGCGCAGTTATCGCATGGCGCTAGGTCTGCCTCCTGTGCGACAGCGTCGATCACCGGCAGCGCTGTTAGCGCGACCGCTCCGAGAATGTATGCGAGTCTCATGCGCTTTTCCTCCGTTTATGCCGTGAGGTTACATGCGGACTGGAAGCAGACAAGGCCAGCCGCGGAGTAGCGGTACTTCTCCGAATCGCTGTGACTCACGAACAGCCGAGTCTATACCAGTGCGAAGAGAGCCGATTTCAGGATCGATGACGCCAGCGAGATCGGCTCGGCGATGGGTAGTCGATCACCAGCCTACGCAGAATCTGCGGCGACTCCGCCGTATGGCTCGCCGATCAAACAACCGAGGCCGTACGCGCGCTCGGCCCGTTTCGCAACGGGGATGGCCTCGAGGCGGGTTCGTCCGCGCCGGCTGGCTTTGCGAGGTCGAGCCCGGCATCCTCGCCGCCGTCGGCTGCAACGGCCTCGGCGCCTCGAACGCTACCGCATCAGGCCTCGCCGCCGCTGAAACCCTGCTCGGGGTGGACAGCGACCCTATTCGGATCTACCGCGGATTCGCGAAGCCGCAGGCGCGCTGGCGCTCGCCGCGCCGAAGTGATCCCGAAAGGAAAGGCCCACATGCAGCGCGATCCCGCTCTCCAGGCGTTCACCGACGCCGTCCTCGCCGCCTTCGCCGAGGTGGCCCCATGCCCCGAGGCGCGCGCCTCGCTGGACCGGATCGCCGCCGCCCTCGCCGAACCGGCGCCGCGACGCGAGCGGCCGGGCAGCCGGCTGCCGGCCTGCGACCATCTCGACGTGGCGCTGGCCGCGCCGCAGCCGCGGCCGTCGCTCGGGCGGCTGGTCGCGGCGTTCCGCGCCATCGCGCCCGACCTCGAATGGGTACGACGGGCGAGCTACGACGAGACCGCCAGCGCGAACTTCGTCGACGGCCATGCCAACACGATGATCCTCGGACCGGCGGGGCTCGAGAACCGCCGGGATGTCTGGCTCGGGGCCTCGCTCCTCGCGCCGCGCGTCCGCTACACCGACCATTCGCACGCGCCAGAGGAGACCTACCTCGTGCTGTCCGACGGGGAGTTCCGCCAGGGCGACGACCCCTGGTTCGCGCCGGGTGTCGGCGGGTCGTTCTACAACGTCCCGTTCATCACCCACGCCATGCGCTCGGGCGACACCCCGCTCTTCGCGTTCTGGGCGCTCTGGCCCGAGGAGAAGTGACGCTCCACCCGCCGCGATCGTCAGTCCCCGCGCAGTCCGGCGCGCTGCACGATCTCGGAAACGAGGTGCTCGCGCCGGTAGGCCATTACGTGGACACCGGCGACGCCCGCGATCTCGCGGATCCGCTGCATCAGTTCGATGCAGAGCGTCGTGCCCTCGGCGGAGGGATTTGCCGCGCGATCGAGACGGTCGATGACGGCATCGGGGATGTGGATGCCAGGCACGTGCGCCCGCATCCAGCGCGCCGCCCTCGCCGAAGCGAGCGGGCCGACCCCGGCGAGGATGTAGGCGCGGCGGTCGAGGCCGAGATCGCGCACCCGGGTCATGAAGGCCTCGAAGCGGTCGAGATCGAAGACGTAGTTGGTCTGGATGAACTGGGCGCCGGCGTCGATCTTCTTGGCGAGACGCTCGGCGCGCAGCGCGTAGGGCGGGACGCAAGGGTTCTCGGCGGCGCCGAGGAACATGTGCGGGCGCCGGGTGATCGGACGGCCGGAAAGGAAGACGCCCTCGTCGCGCATCATGCGGATGGTGCGCAAGAGCGTCAGCGAGTCGAAGTCGAAGACAGGCTTGGCGCCGGGCTGGTCTCCTACCTGCGTCCCATCGCCGGTCAGGCAGAGGACGTTCCGCACCCCCATCGCCGCGGCGCCGAGCACATCGCCCTGGATGGCGATGCGGTTCCGGTCGCGGCAGCTGATCTGGTAGATCGTGCCGTAGCCGGCGCGGGTCAGCAGCGCCGAGATGCCGATCGAGGACATGTGGCAGTTGGCGCCCGAGGCGTCGGTGGCGTTGATCGCGTCGCAGGCCTCGGCGAGCGGCCGGGCGGCCTCGAAGACGTCGGCCGGGTCGGCGCTGTCGGGCGGGTTGAGCTCGGCCGTCACCGCGAACTTGCCGGCGCGGAGCGCACGCTCGAGGCGGCTGCCCGACGACATGCCGGACGGCGGCTCCTCGTAGGGACGGATGAGGTCGCTGGGCAGGTCGGTCATGGCCGGTGCGCCCGCGGTGGCTCGTCGGCGAGGGGCGTCGTCGGCTCGCTTGCGCAGGCGCGCGCGGGCGTGGTGCGGGCGGCGCCGTCCGCCTCGCGGCGCGCCGCCGCCTTCTCGCGGCTGACCCGGAGCCAAGAGGAGGAGCCGCGGAGCCGCCGGTCGACCGGCGGCAGGACCTCGCGGATGCGGGCGCCGCCCCGCATCCGCGCGGCGCCTTCCCAGGCGAGGACCCAGACGCAGCGCATCTCCGGCCGGACCTCGCAGAAGCCGCCCTCGCGGACGCCGCCGCAGGGACCGTTGCGGAGCTCTTTCGGACAATTCATCGGGCAGGACATGCCGGTCGAGGAGAGCACGCACTGTCCGCACATCCGGCAGTCGAAGACGAGGCCCTTGGCGAGTCCCTCGACCAGCGCGATGGGGCGCTCGATCCGGTCATAGCCGAGGCGGGTGAAGACAGGGTCGAGCGCGACCATGCTCCGCTCGACGAGGCCGTAGAGGCGTTCGAGCAGGGCGGCGTGGCGGACGGCCAGCAAGCGAATCGCGTACATCGTCGCACCTACCCGATCGGAAGCCCTGCCTACTTGCCGAAGACCACGGTGCGGTGGCCGGAGAGGAGGACCCGGCGCTCGAGGTGGCTCTTCACCGCGCGGGCGAGGACGCGGGATTCGGTATCGCGGCCGATGGCGACGAGGTCGTCGGCCGTGTCGGCGTGACTGATCCGGGCGACGTCCTGCTCGATGATCGGGCCTTCGTCGAGGTCGGCGGTGACGTAGTGGCTGGTCGCGCCAATTAGCTTCACGCCGCGCTGGTAGGCCTGCTTGTAGGGGTTGGCGCCCTTGAACGCCGGCAGGAACGAGTGGTGGATGTTGATCGCCCGGCCCGAGAGCTTGCGGGTCAGCTCGTCGGAGAGGACCTGCATGTAGCGGGCGAGGACGACGAGCTCCGCGCCGGTCTCCTCGACGAGGGCGAGGAGGGCGGCCTCCTGCGCGGGCTTGGTCTCGGGCGTGACCGGCAAGTGGACGAAGCGGATGCCCTCGTGGTCGGCGATGCGGCGGGCGTCCTCGTGGTTGGAGACGATGGCCACCACGTCGGCGCGGAGCCAGCCGACCCGGATCTGGTAGAGCAGGTGGAGGAGCGCGTGGTCGAACTTCGAGACCATGGCGATGATCTTCGGCGGACGGCCCGCGTCGGTCACCGCGAGGTCGAGGCCGAGCTTCTCGACGGCGGGCGCGAGCGCCTGCTCGATCCTCGGAACGGTCAGCTCTTGCGGACCGAGGAAGGCGATGCGCAGGAAGAAGCGGTCCGTCGGCCGGTCCCAGTGCTGGTTCGTCTCGGCGATGTTGCCGCCGAGCTCGGCGATTGCCGTGGCGACGGCGGAGATGATCCCGGGGCGGGGATCGCTCGACAGGGTCACTATGAACGAGGTTTCGGGCATGTCAGCGCTCGAGAACCGCGACCCGCACGGTCTTCACGAGCATGAATCCGAGGAGAAGCACGCCCACGTAACCGTTGACGACGTAGATAACGTTCACGAGCCGGTCGAACGGAACCATTATCCCCACAAAGACGCCGAGCGCCGCCAGGGCGACCGTCAGGAGCCTGAACCGGGCGGTCTTCTCGTCGGCGAACCTTGCAACGACCTGCCACAGCAGCGGGACCGCCGTCGTGTAGATGCCGGCCACCACCGTCACCGAGAACAGCGTGCCGAGATGGGGGTTGATCCCGGTGGCGAGGAGGAGATTCGGCACCAGCGACCCCGCCAGGTCCTCGATGTTCGCCATGATGCCGAGCGCGATGATGGCGAGGGCGAGACTGAACCCGAGCGCGCCGAGGGCGGCGCCCCACACCGATTCCCGCTTGTTCGAGCTCGCCGCGCCGAGGGACGCCATGAAGCCGGCGAGCCAGAGCATGCAGAACCCGACGTAGGACAGGGCGGCGAGGAACCAGTTGGACGAGGCCCGGAGCAGGTCCATCTCGGGAATTGCGCTCGCGTTCCTCAATCCTTCCGGGTTCATGACGATGGCCGATATGCCGAGCAGAATGGTTGCGACGACGATCAGCGGGCCGATCTTCCCGATCACGTCGATCAGCCGCCCGAGCCCGAAGATCACGGTCAGTCCGGCGAGCACGCCCATCGCCATCCCGCCGGCAGCTCCCGGAAGGCCGTACTGCTGGTTCACCGCCGCGCTCGCACCGCCGATCATGACGACAAATGACATGAAGATGAAGGCGACAGCGAAATAGTCGTAGAGTGACCCGACGAAATCTCCGCAATAGTACTTGAATACTTCACTTCCCTTGCGAAACCTGTTGTTAAACCCTGCCAGCACGAAGTCGACGCCGACATACAGGAACAGGATGAACACGACCAGTATCCCCAGGATACCCATGTAGCCGTAGGAGCTGAAGTACTGGATCACTTCCTGACCGGTCGCGAAGCCGCTCCCTATGAGGAACGCGATGAAGGCGCCCGCGTACGTGATGATCCGTCCCGAATCGAGGCTCCGTTCGCCCATTGTGATCTCCTGCCCGGTTCGCGGTGTCCCGCCCTGGCTTGCCTTCATGTCGTGGGAAATCGCCCGGAAGGTTTCCCGGCGCGCCGCTTGCCGCCGCGGCACCGCGTGTCAGGGTCGGGGCGAAAGCGCGTTCCGGAGGCTCAGCACTCCGGGAGGTTGACGGCGAGGCCGCCGGTCGAGGTTTCCTTGTACTTGACGCTCATGTCATGGCCGGTCTGGCGCATGGTCTCCACGCAGGCGTCGAGCGGCACGATATGGGTGCCGTCGCCGCGCAGCGCGAGGCTCGCCGCCGCGACGGCCTTGATGGCGCCGAGGCCGTTGC